>NZ_WSFU01000033.1 GCF_016820635.1 Anaeromonas gelatinilytica
TTTTCAAAGACCAATTTCTTTTGCGCCGTTCCTGGCGACTCTTAATACTATATCAGGTATTTTAATTTTTGTCAACACTTTTTTGAAAAGGTACATATTTTTTTCGTGACTGCTCCCGATATAATGAAATAGCGTGTAGGTTGTCATTTCCAAATAAATCTTTAAAGTCTTGTATTCTCACGGTTAGCTCCTTAGTATATTTTATTATATTAAAGAATTCTACATAATTCTAAAGTTCTTTTTTGATAATTATTATCATTTATAATATTGTTCATTTGTAGTTGAAGCCCTTATTTTTCTTTATATTTTTTTACGCGATAACCCTTCCTATTTACAATATTCTTTATAAAATTCATACTAATTACACAATTTAATCTAAGACTAAAAAACATATATATATATTCACATACATACTATAATAATAGTATTTTTTTTGATCATTTTGGATAAAATCATAATATTATTTTCTTACAGGGAGGTACTATAACAATGATAAAACTAAATGATAATACCATCGATTGCAATTCAAATTTTGCTTTATCTTCTTTTAGTAATATTTTTAAAAATAAATTATTAGAAAAGTACAATAATATATATTCCGACTTGATTATACTCTGTATAGGTACTGATAGATCAACTGGAGATTGTTTAGGCCCTTTGGTAGGATATTTATTAGAGAAAAGATTATTTAGAAATAAAAATCATATTTATGTTTATGGCACCTTAGATAATCCTGTTCATGCTAATAATTTAGATGAATATATATCAAAGATTAATACTAATCATAACAATCCATTTATAATTGCTATTGATGCTTCCTTAGGAAATCTTGAAAGAGTTGGATTTATCTCAGTATGGGATGGACCTTTAAAACCTGGAGCCGGTGTTAATAAAAAATTAACTGAAATAGGTAATATCCATATAACAGGAATTGTTAATGTATCAGGTTTTATGGAATTTATGGTTCTTCAAAATACAAGATTAAATATCGTTATGAAAATGGCCGATATCATATCTAATTCTATACTATATTCTATAAATAAAATAAACGAGAAAAAGACTCCAAACACATGTCCTCTCTCTTAAAAACCTAATATTATAATAATGGAGTATAATACCCTCTATTTAATATTTCTTCTATTTGATCAATAGTTTTGTTATTAGCATTTATCAATAATGTTCCCTTTTTATTTTCTATAGACTCTCCTGTATCCATATCCATTATATTAGATAAACTAGAAATATCATGACCATCAGCCATATATATATATACATCAGAATTATTAGCTTCTTCATAATTAACCACATTATAACCTTTTCTTATTAATTCTTCGGCTAATTCATTTAATCCATTTTGTACTAATATATTTTTCATAAAAACACCTCCAATGATATACTGTGATTAGTATTTTCATTAGATATGTTTTTATGTATTTAAATTAAAACTTTTAATCTTCTCATATTAATATGTATATCTATATTTCCCTGTATAGTATTAATTTCACCATCAATATTTAAAAGCAACTTGTTTTTCGAATATATCCTTAATGATGATGCTTTAATAAATCTCACGTATTTCTTTAATTTTTTATGTTTGCCATTAAATGCCAAAGGGAACAAAAACAATATTTTCCATTTAGACATATTTTTAATTATACATATGTCAAGTTTATCATCTGTAATATCTGCCATTGGACATATCTTCATACCACCACCATAATATCTTCCATTTCCAACTGCCACCAATAATATTTCTTTCTCTATTTTTTCTCCATTACATTCAATTACTATATTCTTAGATTTAAACATAAATAATGTTCTCAAAATCCCCATAGTATATGCTAATTTCCCACTAAAAAAACTTTTAAATATTTTAGTATTCTCTACTATCTCAGCATCAATTCCAATACTAAACACATTCAAAAATATATCATTCTTTACATTAGCTATATTAATTTCTTTAATTTGTCCATTTATTATCCTTTTAATAGACTTATCAATGTCTAATGGAATATCTAACGTTCTAACTAAATCATTTCCTGTCCCCATTGGTATAATTCCTAATATTCCTTCATTTCTGTCTATAATACCATTAGAAACTTCTTTTATTGTTCCATCTCCCCCTACAGCTACTATAATACGATAGCCATCATTTAAAAATTTTTTTGTAATTATTTCAGCATCTCTTATTCCTTTAGTATATTTTATACAATATTTATATTTACTTTTATTAAAATATTGTTTTATAATGGGTACTATATCTTTCTTTCTATTTTTTCCAGCAATAGGATTTATAATAAATGCAATTTTCATTCTATCTAGTTGTTTTTCTCATTTTATCTTCCATATACAAAGTATTTCTCTTTGCCCTATCAATAGCTTGTATCTCTTCAATAGATAATTTATAATCAGACTCTCCATTTATCACAGGTTTTCCATAAGTAATAGATTCATTTCTACTATATAAACTTGATATTACAATTCCTGTATCATTATCATCTAATAATGCTAAAGAAAAACTTAAATCACTACCCATATCATCAAAAGCATTATATCTTATCATACCTATTTTTTGTATTGTGTTTTTTAATTTTTGTTCAATTTTTGATGTATAATTTTCCATATACTCAACTTGCTTCTTTACATTATTAACTTCATCTAAATGTTTGAATAACATCTTTTCAATACTTTTTTCTTCACTTCCTTCAAATATTTTATTATATTTTTTCTTTATATAAGACACTCTATATTCTTGAACTAAAAATAATAAAAACAAAAATAGTGAAAATAGTATAAGACCCATCATTATTTCATTAGTATATAAATCTAAAACATCAGTCACTGTCTCCATAGTCTTCTTCCTTTCAATATTGTTTATTTTACATATAATTTTTACATTGCTTCTATAGCAATCTTCTTTATAGCATCTAATGTACTCAATATATCTTTCTTTGTATTAAATAAACCTATACTAAATCTTATTGTTCCTCGCTCCAAAGTTCCTAAAGTTTTATGCGCCAGAGGAGCACAATGGAGTCCTGATCTAGTAGAAATATCAAATACATTATCTAAAATATAACTTATTTCTGAAGAATCTTCATCTCCTATATTAATTGATACTACAGGTGCTTGCTTTTCTGGATCTAAAGGACCATATATTTTAACACCATCTATAAGCTTTAATCCATCTAAAAATAATTTTAAAAGTTCTTTTTCATGTTTCATAATATTATCTATTCCTTTATCTAATATATATTGAACTCCAGCTCCTAACCCTATAATCCCTGGTGTATTAGGAGTTCCACTCTCATACTTATCCGGAAGTATATCAGGTTGAATCAATTCATGAGATTTGCTCCCAGTTCCTCCTTCCTTCATTTGAATTACATCTAATCCTTCTTTTATATATAATCCTCCTGTTCCTTGAGGTCCCAATAAGCTTTTATGTCCTGGAAAAGCTAATAAATCTATATTCATTCTTTCTACATCTATATGATATATTCCTGCTGTTTGAGCAGCATCAACCATATATATTATATTATGTTTTTTAGCCAAAGCACCAATTTTTTCTATAGGGTATATAGTTCCTGTAAGATTTGATGCATGAGTTGTAACTATTAATCTTGTATTTGCCTCTATAGCATTTTCTATATCATCTAAATCAACAAATCCTTTTTGATCACATTTTATTATTGTATTTTTTACTCCTTTTTGCTCCAATCCCAATATTGGTCTTAAAACAGAATTATGCTCCATTGCAGTAGTTATTACATGATCTCCTTTTTTTAAAAATCCTTTTATCCCTAAATTCAAAGCATCTGTAGCATTATAAGTAAATATTATATTCATTGGATTTTTAATATTAAAAAGACTAGCCAATTTTTCCCTTGTATCATAAATACCCCTTCCTGCTTTAAGCGCTAATTTGTGTCCTGATCTCCCCGGGTTCGCTCCAAAATCTTTCATAACATTCATTACTGTATCATACACTATATCCGGTTTCGGAAATGTGGTTGCAGCATTATCAAGATATATCATCTACTCAACTCCTTTGCACAATTATCATGATTTAATTATACCATAATATCTATAGTCATAATTGATTATTTTAATTGTACTTCGATCACATAAAATTTTATAAGAATATATTATGAGACCTTCATTGATTCAATGACACTTATAATAAAATATTCAAAAATTATTAAAAACATGAATACATTTTTAAATAAATAAGAATCATATTGAACTTACTAATGATTCAGAAAATTTAAACTGAACAATTAAATCCTAGTTAGATTTCTATCTTCAAGAAGCTATTACTTTGGTTAAAAATAAATCATGTTACCTTAGAAATGATAAAATTAATCTCTCTTCATTTCTAACATAACATGACTTTCTTTACAAAAATATAATAAACCATTTAAGCTATTTTTAAGCTTAATCTGTCTTTTTAGCAAGTTCATTTAAATTTTCCGATAACGCCGTTATTTCTTCTATACTTGCAGTTACTTCCTGTACAGCAGCTGCTTGTTGTTCTGTAACTAAAGCAGTATCGTCTCCCATTTTTACAGTATTCTTTATTGAAGATTGGATATTATCAATAAAAGATTCTATTTTTACAACCGTTTCTTTAGATTGACTAGATAAATTTCTTATTTCCTTTGCAACAATTCCAAACCCAAGCCCAGCACTTCCAGCTCTTGCTGCTTCGATAGCAGCATTTAACCCCAACATATGAGTTTCATCGGCTATTTTTTTAATAAATTCTAAAACTTCACTAATCTGTTCAGACATAGTATTAACATTGTCGATTTCTTTATTAAGACTATTTTGCGTATTAGTCAATTCTTGTGCTGATGCTGCTAATTGTTCCATAGTAGCTGCAATTTGACTTAAATTTTCATTCAATGTATTTGAAGCATCATTTAATTTATATTTATTATACCAATCTTTTACCATATTATTGGATAAAGAAAATAGCACTTCAGCAGCAGCAAATATCTGATCTTTAGATACCCTTTTTACTTTTTTCGAAGCATATATAAGACTGGATGATTCTACTCCAATTTCAGAAGCTATCTTTTCATACTTTTTTTCATCTTGCAAATTTTCTATTACTTGTCCACCAAGAATTGTTCCAATTAATTTTCCTTCAAGTATTATAGGTGCAGCAAAATCAACTAATCCTGCATGACACTCATGAATAACAGGCTTACCTGTTCTTAAAGCTTCTTCTCCTCCTTCTTTATCACATACTGAACATCGCTCACAACCTATTTCAGTTGAATGTACAATTTCGCAGAATTCTGTAAAATTACTTGGATTAGTTATAGGATTTCCTTCTAAATCTACAGTAACACTCGCTACTCCCACTGCTATTGCAAAATCATCTTGAATTTTTTGTAAAAAGTTCACATCCATTACATCTTGTATTTTTACATTTTTTAAACTTAGTTTAGACTTCTGATTATTCATAAAAATTTCTCCTTATTATTTTATATCCATAAATTTTTTGTTAATAATGTATTTATATACTATTAATTGTAATTATATTAGGATAATTTATTATTTGACAATTGAAAATAGTTTGATATACTTCATCCTTAGACTTACAATGTTCTATAGCATTTTTTACAGATGACACATTTCCTGTAAATGCTAATAATCCCTTTCCTCCTATACCATTTCCTAGTTTTATCTTTATTAACTCCACATCTGATGAGTCCCATACTATATCTGCTATTATTATAGATGAAACAACATTTTTAGTTTCTATAACTCCTAATGCATCCATATTCTCAGGTTCTATTTTTCCTTTCATTACAGAAAATATATGAGTATTAATATTGTCTATTATACAACTTTTTGTTATATATTTTTGACCTAATTCATCTCCTATACATACTGCTATTCTTACAGAACTTGTATTACCTTGTAATAAAATCATATATTTTCCTGGACAAATAGACCTTGCAACTAATACATCTACCTCTAATCTTTTAACAATATCATCTAAAATAGCTATTCCCTTTGATATACTAGATACTTCTATCAGTCCTACAGACTTCTTCAAAACGCATCACCACTTTATTTAATTATTTAAACAGCATTTTCTAACCTTAATAACTAAAATATAATAAATATTAAAAAACTACATATAAATATGGTTGTAGCAGGAGGATCAATATAAGTATTGGAATCAATATTTATCGTTCCGCCTATTAAGGTTCCCAATAAACTAGCTATAACTGCCGCTAATGCTCCAATAAACATATTTCCAGTTGCCATAGCTGCATATCCTGCAACCATAGTAATATGATGAGTAGTTGGAATTTCAAATCCCATTTGAACAAATATTAATGATGCTGCACTTATACAAAATCCTAAAGTGGTAATTTCAGTTAATATTATTAAATATGATATAACTAATCCTAATCCTAGGCCTATTATTGCATCACGCAATATTACACTAGACTCTAAAGTTATATTCTTTTCTTTCCTATTTACATTTTTAAATTTTCTGAAAATATTTATTTCTCCAAAAAGTATTCTAGCTATTAACCCAGATGTAAATACAGTTAATGCTACTGTATCAGTAGGTATATTCATATTTACAAATACACTATTTAAAATAAACCCTATGATACCAAAAAGACCTCCTATCACTAATATCATCGGATCTCCATATTTATTTAATGCTGCTGTTATGTCTAATCCTGTTTCTAAATGATTTCTTTTATTTGCTGCAAATGCTGTTGCAGCAACTCCTCCTGCAAATGCAATATGGGGTCCTAACAATGTTCCAAAAGTTATATCATTCAATATAGTTGCTGATCCTCCAGCAGCTATTACTGATATACCTATTAAACCTATAAATCCTGTAAAAATAAATGCCGGTAATGCTCCTAAAGCTGCTCCTAATATTCCTCCTCCAAAAGCAGCAAAAATTAGTTGTATATTCATACTAAATCCCCCTATTTTACTGTTTTTTATATTGTTTATTGAAATCCTTTTCCTTTAAAAAAGAAGGGACAAAAGTCCCTTTTATTTAATAGAAAATCCTCCTACTAATGAACACTTTCTCTTTCTTGCAAAACTTCTAGCTGAAGTTAATCCCTCTCCTGTCGGTCCTGCTATAGTAAATGTAGCATATCCTTCTCCTCCATATCCAATTCCTGCAAAAGAAGGAGCGTTTTTTACAAATATAGTTGTTTCTACTTTTCTAGCAAATCTTGTTAAATTATCTATGTTCTTAGAGTGCATAACAGCAGTATGTCTATTGCCCTGTTCCACTGATACTGCTAAGTTAATTCCTTCTCCTATATCTTTTACTCTAACTATAGGTAATATTGGCATCATCAATTCTTCTAATACAAAAGGATGATTCCTTTCAACTTCCATTATAACTACTCTAACATCTTCATCACATTTTATTCCCGCTGAATTTAATATAAATTTAGCATCTTTTCCAACATATTTTCTATTTAAATTTCCTTGCTTATCAAATACTATGTTTACTAAATTATCTATATCTTTCTTGTTATCTAAATAGTATACATTTTCCTTCTTCATTGAAAATATAAGATAATCTGCCACACTCTCTACTACTATTACTTCTTTTTCTGCAATACAAGGTAAATTATTATCAAAACTACATCCATCTATTATATCTTTTGCTGCTTTTTCTATATCAGCAGTCTCATCTACTAATGCCGGTGGATTTCCTGCTCCAGCTCCTATAGCTTTTTTGCCTTTAGACATAGCTGACTTAACTACTCCTGGTCCTCCTGTAGCTACAATCATTTTTACTTTTTCATGACTCATCATCTTCTGAGCATTTTCAATACTTGGATCATCTACTGTAACTACTAAATTTTCTGGCCCTCCTGCTCGTTTAATGGAATTGTTTATTATTCCTATGGTTTTCATTGAAATATTTTTAGCTCCAGGATGAGGACTAAAAACTACTGAATTTCCTGCTGCTATCATACCAATACTATTACAGATAACTGTCTCCGATGGATTAGTTGAAGGAGTTATAGCTCCTATTACTCCATAAGGTGAAAACTCTATCAATGCAAGACCTAAATCTCCCGAGTATATCTCTGCTTTTAAGTCTTCTACTCCTGGAGTCTTTTCTATAGTGAGTTTATTTTTAACTAATTTATCCTCATATCTTCCCATTCCAGTATCATTTACTCCTAATTTTGCCAAAATCTCTACATTTTCCATGAGATCTTCCCTCATAGCTTGTATAATTCTACTTCTATCTTCTAAACTGTAATCCTCAAAGAATATTTTTTGGGCTCTATATGCAGCTTCTATGGCCATATTCATATCTGAAAATACACCATTATTAGAACTTTTTCTTTCTTCATAATAACCTTCAGTATTAATTTTTTCTAAAACAATATTTACTATCTTTTCTATATCCATTGTTTCTACAGACATAATTATTAACTCCTTTCAATATCAAACACCTTTAGTGCATTTATTGCTATACTAATATCTTCTTCAACCGTTCCTCCACTTACACCTATACCACCAATAACTTTTTCCTTATGCTTTAATGGATAGCCTCCACCAAAGGGAACAATTTTGCCCTTATTACTCCATTGTATACCGTATAACTCACTATCTTCTTTTACTATTTCTGAAACTTTGTCAGTAGACATATTTAAAGCTAATGCTGTATATGCCTTATTCATAGATATATCTATACTTGCTAATAAAGAATTTTCCATTCTATGAACTAATACTATATTCCCCCCTGAATCCATAACAGTAAATACAACAGGTACTCCTAATTCTACTGCTTTTCTTTCTATTGCTTCTGCCATTCTTTTACTAAGTTTCAAACTAATATCTAATTCCTTTTTATTATCTTTTAGTCTATCTAATACCTTTAATTTCACCTCTTGAATAAAATTACATTTTTCTTCTATTCTTGCCATTATAAATAATAAATCGGAAAGCCTATTTAAATATTTCTTTATATAAGTATTAATTTCAGCTTGCTTATTTAGTGCAATTACTAATCTTTCTGACCTTCTAACTACTGTTCTAGCCATATGTAATGTCGATGATGAAATATCTCCTCCAGGTATTATAAAACTATCTTGGATTCCTATTTTTTTTGTGTATTTATCTATAGTTTTTTCCAATAACTCTATATCTCTTTGAACTATCTTATCAGTAAGATTTTTTATGCCTTTGCTATCACTGGCTATTTCAGCTCCCAAAACAAATAATTTCTTTTGTATATTTCTCAATTCATTTTTTATTTCATCATCATTTACTAAAGAATATGCTACTCCAATCATAGAATTTGCTTCGTCTACTGTTCCATAGCATTCAACTTGTAGGTTGTCCTTACTTATTCTACTGCCTCCAAACAAACTAGTCTCTCCTTTATCACCAGTTTTAGTATATATACTTCTCAAAGAATCACTTCCTTTTATTGGATAACTTCAATATTATCAATTATAGCCACTATAGATCTATCTATTGGTGATTTTTCATCATTAAAAACCTGTCTGGCAGAACTTCCAGTAGCTACAAGTACAATTTCTCCAGTTCCTGCTCCAACTGTGTCTATTGCTACTTCACATTTTCCTATAGCTTTATTTTCAGTATTTATAGGTTGTACTACCAAGAGTTTTTTTCCTGTAAGTCCTTGATTCTTAGTAGTTGAAACCACTACTCCCATTATTTTAGCTATATACATATAAAACCCGCCTTTAATTTGTTATATTTATACTAACTCCTATTTCCTTAGCTGCATCCTTTGCTAATTGAGTAACTATTGTATTTTCTGAAATTAATATCTCTTGATTATTATTTTTAGCTTTTAAAATATCTTCTCTAGTAATTAATCTCTTTTTTGAAAAGTTTTTCTTTACTTTTTCATATTCACAGAAATTAATATTTTCTTTACATTCATGGAGTTCTTTAGCTCCCTTAAAATCTATCCCATATTTTTTTAATATTTCTATATTATTAATCAACATATTCCTATATTGTTTATTTTCACTCACTTGAGGATTACAACCTTCCTCCGATGCAATTATAGGAACACCTGACATTATACCCCATGATATTAAATACGTTGGCAATGTATCAGATATCCCCATTGCTATTTTTATAACAGAATTTCTAGTGAGTGTAGGAATCACTATTTTATCTATATCTTTTTTTAGATAGTCTATTTCTTCTGAAGTTACATCCACATATATATTTGATACCTTTAATTCCTTTTTGATACTTTCCTGGTCCAATATTCTCTGTGCATTCTTGGATAAAACTACTTTGAAACTATAATTTTTTTTACTCATTGCTTTCAATGACTTTAAAGCATCAGTATATCCTGATATAGAACCTGTAAATACTACTAATACTTGTTTTTTTTGATATTTTATTTCACTAATAATCCTTTTTGCTACTTCTTTAACAATGATTTCTATAGTATCATTATCAATCAATATATTTCTCCTCCCTTTTACAATTTAATGCAATACCTAAGGGAGTAACTAGAAGGGGCATAGATGGTTTTATACTTTCTATGCCTGTATATTTTGTAAACACATCCTCAAATTCACTGAAACTACATGCCCCTCCAACTATATATATCTTGTTCACGGAATAATTAGATATATGTCTTTTTACTATATCAGCCATCTTTTCTATAACTGGTCTTATTATGGTGAATACTTCTTTCTCTCTTTTAACATCTTTTTTCATATTTTCTGCTTCATCAAAAGAAAGTCCATAACTTCCAGACAGTACTAATGTCATATGGGTACCTCCCGTGGGTTCATCAGCTACATATATTACTTCTCCATCTTTTAATATACTTATACCAGTAGTTCCTCCACCTATATCTACTACAGCTCCATCAGTAATTTTCAATACAGAAGCTGCTGCTGTAGGTTCATCAACTACATTTATAACCTCTATGCCAACGGATTCCACCACATTAACTATAGCATTTGTATTTCCCTCCAAAGTTCCTGGAGGAATAGCTACTGCTGACTCTTTTATATCTCTACCCAAAATAGTTTCTACCTCTAGCTTTAATTCTTTAACTATATCTATAGCTTTAACATAATCTACTACTAGACCATCCTTTACTACATTTGCTTCTCTAGATGCTCCTGCTATAGGATCTCCTTTTTCATCTACCACAGCTAATACTATATTAGCTGTTCCTAAGTCTATTCCTATCTTTAAATTTTCTCCTTTAAATCGACTATCTTTATTTACTATTAAACTATTAAATTTTTCAATGTATTCATTTACATATGAAAGATTCATATAAATACTCCCTTTTATTTTTCTAATATCCTTACTCTATCACCATTTTTTAACCCTGAAGAATTTGCTTCATCCATATCTATATGCATTTCTAAATTATATTTATCAGAAACTCTTATTAATACATTGTAAAAGACTGTCTTTCTCATACCTTCTATTAATACAGCCACCATATCCCCATTATTAAACCCATGTTTTCTAGCATAGTCTATAGGCATGTGGATATGCCTTAATGCTGCTATTACTCCATTATCCTTTTCAATCTTTCCTTTAGGTCCTTCTATAATTATTCCTGGTGTATTACCAATATCTCCAGATTCCTTAATCAAGGGAGTCATTCCTAGTTTAAATCCATCAGATATAGATATTTCTATTTGCGTATTTTTTCTCACAGGACCTAATATTCTTACCCTTTCAAATTTACCCTTTGAACCTCTTATAGTTACTGTTTCCTTAGCTGCAAATTGTCCAGGCTGACTTAAATCTTTATATTTTGTAAGATTATATCCATCTCCAAATAATTTATATAAATCCTCCTGACTAAGATGTATATGTCTATTGGATACACCTACAGGGATAAATTTTTCATTTTTTTCTAACTGTTTTTTTACTTCTTCTGTTATTTTTTCAATTAATACCTTATCAATTTGTGGCATAAAACCCTCTCTCCCTATACTTGTATTCCTATATTTATTATTCTTTATCAACCTTTGGTAAAATTCTTTCTGTATCTATATGAGGTCTTGGAATTACATGTACAGATACTAGTTCTCCTACTCTCTCTGCTGCAGAAGCTCCTGCATCAGTAGATGCTTTTACTGCTCCTACATCTCCTCTTACCATTACTGTAACTAATCCTGAACCTATTTTTTCATATCCTATTAGTGTAACATTGGCTGATTTTGTCATTGCATCTGCTGCCTCTATTGCTCCTACTAATCCTTTCGTTTCTATCATTCCTAATGCTTCTCCCATTGTCAATTCCTCCTTTTATTTTTGTTGTGTATACAAAGAGATCTAGATTCGCCTTTTTTTCGAGGGCACTTAGGATCTCCACAAATATTACAAATATCTTCCTTTTTTATATTCTTATCTATCTTCGAAGAATCTTCTTCTGACCTATCCATTTTATATTGATTCTCTAATTCCTTAACATCTTTTAAATTAATGCTTGGAATTTCTTTTTCTTTATTCTCAATTTCTTTATTTTCCTGTTCTTTTTCCTGCTCTTCTTTTTTTGTATCAACATTAAATAACCCAACAGTCTCCATACTTTTGATAAGTCCTTGTATTTCATCATGAGGTCTAGGTATAACAAGCTTACTCCATACTTTATTGACTTTTTCAGCAGCAGCACTACCGGCTTCCAATGCTGACTTTACTGCTCCTACATCCCCTGCAAATTTCACTGTCACAAGTCCATGTCCTTTTGTTAATTCATAACCTAAAAGTTTAATATTTGCAGATTTTACTGCAGTATCAGCAGCCTCTATCCCTGCTGCTAACCCAACTGTTTCTATCATACCTAGTGCAAATTTGTACAAATATTACACCCCCTCACCGCATAGTTTCTCTACCACTTCCGTAACAATTTTTTCGATATCTATATCTTCTTCATTACTTTTTTCTATATCCAATAAATTTTCAAATTTTTCTTCAACATTCTTATCTTTAAAAGTCTTAAAAGGTATTCCTTTTATTAACCTAGCACTATTAGCTCCTAGATTCCTTAAATTAATATGTCCCTCATCTATATTAATCTTAAATAAGGGTTTATTTTTATCTAGCTTTTGATAATGTAATATTATATCTCCAGTATTATCAATACCTATGCCAACACTTAATCTAGAACTCTCCGCTGCATCATATGCTAATTTTACAGCATTATTCAATTCCTTAGATACACACTGATATGGAAGTCCTTCCTCTTCTATTCCCCATAACAATGAGGTATATAAAGACCAATCTTTTATTTCATTTGAATAATATACATTTATAGTAGGGTTATTATTCATTTTCTTTCCCTTCCTCATATGACAATACTAATCCTGTAGCCACTGCATTTCTGGGACCCTCTATTCCTCTTATGTTAGCTCTTCCTGATACTATTCCATACTGTGCTAAACTATTAGTAACTAATTGAGGAATTTCAAAATCTAGTGCCGAACCTCCTAATAATGCTACATAATCAATATCCCTTATATTTCCCGTTGTACTTACCATCTTAAGAGCTCTTATAGCGTTAGTTACAAATACCCTTTCCTTAGAAGTTTTTCTAACCATTTTTATTTTTTCAAGAGATTCATTTATAGGAATAGGAATCATGTTACCTTCCTTCAATATTACTACTCTAGCAAAAACCTTAGGATCCAATTGATTTTCAAAGAACTCCACTGATCCATCTTCATGCCTTATATGGAAAAGACTTTCTACTTTAGCAAGAGAATATTTTTTGATATCTTCGGCTAAATCTTTGTCTTCCAACCCCAATTCAGTATTTATAAGCATAGTTACCATATTTCCAGCACCAGCTAAATGCATAGATTTTATTTCTCCATCTCTACTAATTAAAGATGCATCAGTAGAACCAGCACCCATATCTAATATAGCTAACGGTGTATCACTACCTGGTGTAGTAAGAGCCCCTCTTATAGCCATATCTGCCTCTATTCCACCAACTTCTACTTCAACTCCTATATCCTTTTCTAATTCATTTGCTATCATCTGCATCTGTAACTTATCTGATTTTACCATTGCAGCAATCCCTACTGCATTTTCCATTGAAAATTCTCCTGCTAATCCTCCCTTTACCTTCTGTGGCACAAATGTATCTACTGCTAATAAATCTTGTATTTTTATACTATTAGGATGATTATTTGTAAGGTTTGCCATAACTTGTCTTACTTTCTCTAACATTCCTCCTGCATTAGTTCCTGGTTCTCCCTTTATATCTTCTATAGGGATACACTCCTTTAATACATTCATTATTTCTGACGCCCCTTCATCTACTTCTATATTCATTTTTCTTCTTTTTCCTAATACATTTATCTTTCCTGAAGGGATTTTACGTTCCTTTACGTCTCCTTTAGGAGTCTTTATTACTACTGCTGACCTATTTCCTATAAGGGCTCTAGCTATTGGTACTATCATTTTAGTCTCTTGGGAATCAAGACTAAATTCTGTTGCTATTCCAAAGGGATTAGAGAGAATTTCTACCACACCACCTACTGGAGCTACTTCTATAGCCGTTTTTACTCCTTCATGTACTTTTTCTATCAAAGATACCTCATCAACTATTGGAATCACTCTAGATATTCTATTATTTATAAGTACACCATCATCATTTTGAACTATAGCTCCCTGTATATCCAACCCACTTCTAATAGCCTTATCAATATTTGATGAAGCTTCTAAAAAATCCACATCCTTAGGTATTATAACTATTAAAGGTTTTTTTTCTTTAAGCTTTTTTATATTTTTTATATTTATTGTATATCCAACACCCAGCCCTACTCCTCCTGGTGTCGATGGATTGTGTCCAATCATCGTAGATTCAGTAATTATAGTTTCAGTAATAGTTTCCATTGCTACATCACCTATTACTGGAGCTGCTTCATTTATCCTAACCAAATCTAAATCTTTAATGTCTAATTTTCCTTTTTTTAAAGCTTGATTAAGAGAGGAAAATATCCCATGAATATTTTCTATAGTTCCCTTTATACCTGTAGTTTCAACTATTCCACTAGATATAAATTCAATCCTTTCATCATGAATCTTAGCTACGGCTGTTTCTGTAGTAGCATTTCCAATATCTATACCTGCTATTAACTTCATATTTGAACCTCCAAAATGCTATCAAGCTAACTATTCTTTTCTAAGCATATCCCTTTTTTCATACACTTCTGCCGCTTCCTTTACAAAATTACTATTTATTACTGCATTATAATCATTTTTCAATTCATCAGCTATTTCTAAAAGTTCTGATTTAGTAGAACGATTAGGTCTAAGAGCATTATATATAGCTAATATTCTATCGTCTGGTATTGATATGAGTTCTGATGCTCTTCTTAAATTTTCAGCAAAGGCATTCCTACCTACTCCTTCAGCAACTTGAGCTTGAATTTCCAATGTCTCTGGAGCTATCCTCACATCTTTAGCATTTATTTTTCCTTCTAATACTCCATTTAATGTTATTTCTTCCAATTTTTTATCTGTAGGTGTTCTAACTAATTCTGGTTTTTTTGTTGCTAAAGGATAATCCTTTTTTGGATCTATATCATTATTGATCTTTTTGTCATTCGACTTAATCTTTACTCTTTCATCTGTTTTTTCACTCATTGACATCATTACTTCTTTTACGATTTCTTCTATCATTTCATTATTCATTATTTTCACCTCCAAAATTAAAGTTGAAATTTTATTTCTTGAGTTTTAGAATTTTTATTCACATGTTCTGTTTCTTTTATATGCAATAGTGCCGCTAATGCTTGATATTTTGGTCTAGCCATTTGATCATTAATTGTAAATACTGGATTTGGAGATTCTCCCTTTGCATACTTAGCTGCATTTTTTCCTATAGCCCTATATATATCTAAAGTTATTACTGGTGCTTGAGGAAACAACTCTAAATTACTCAATGGAAATAAGTCTTTTTGATGAATAACTATAGTCCCTTTAGACTGTAATCCTATACCTATTCCTGAACCACTTAATTTTGCCGCATCCAATCCTATAAATGCTACATCTGAAGTCCTTTCAACTCTTACAATACGAGCTATTAAGCCTTCCTCTTCTATACCAGCAATCAGCTCTCTCAACACCTTATCATGAGATAAATTATTTATAGTTTTATTTTGATATATCCCAAATGCTGGTGCAACACCTATTACTACTTCATCTTTTCTAGTACCTTTTTTCGCTTCTCCCATATCCTCAAAATTTATACTACCAGTAAAATCATTTTTCTTTTGATTAAAGTTTGATGAATTATCAACATTACTATTTAAACTTTTTAACACTTCATTCACTATTTCTTCAATAATTTTTTCATTTACAGCCATTATTTTACCTCCTCTCAATATCTTTATTCTTATTCAAAATCCTCTGGACTCTTAGCATTTGGAATATCTTTTATCTCACTCCATCTTTTTTCACTTAACCTATATCCAGTTCCAGGTCCCATATAATCATTACAATCATTTACTGCACTTATAACATTAAATTCACTATCTAATATTGATGATGTATGAAGATAATCTCCAGAAACTCTCTGTTTTAACATGTTAAGAACTCTTTCTGATATATCTTCAAATCCATTTTCATAAAGTGCTTTTACTACATCTATACCTGTTACACCTGTTTTCATCATTTCTCCAGCAGCTTTTATATCTTCTACCATATCCCTCTCTGGCATATCTTTACTTCCATGAGCATATGTAGCAGACTCTACTTCTTCATCTGTTATTTTTGGTAACCCTAAACCTTTAAATACAGCTTGAATTGCCTTAGCTGCTTTATTTCTTATATTGACAATTTCTTTTTCAGATACTGGTTTCAATCCTCCATCTACTTTTAGATCTCTCTGAATAATATTGTAATCATCAAAATCTTCAGCATCAAAATTTGAACCAGCAAACATATTATCATAATTAGGTACAGCACTATATCCTGAGAATATAAAATCTGTTCCTGGTAACATTTGCATAAGAGTTCTTGCAGTTCTTCTCATAGGTGAATGAGAAAAAGTCTGATCATTACCTGATGCAACTTCCATATCTAACATTGTAGTTATAAGATTCTCTGCTAATACTGCTCTAATTCCTGATGGTACTGAACCAGGAACTCCTATACAACTTATAGAACCATTTTGTAAACCTTGTACTCCTGCTCCTCTAGTAATATATATACATCTTGCCTCAAGATAAAGCATAGATTTTCCTTCTGCATATCCCATCAACACCTCTGAACCAGTACCAGATGTAAACCTCATTTTAAGCCCTCTAGATGCATAAGCAGATGCTAAAAATCCTTTTGACCAAGGAGTATCATCTCCATCTACAAAAACACTTTCGGTTCCATATACAGAGACAGTTTCTGCATAACAAGTTAATCCTCTCATACCAAGCTCTAATTCTGTAGCTTCTTCAACAGCACATTGAGTTAATATACCTGCTCTTCCAACCTGAGCACCTGTTAATAATGCTAATGCATTTAATGGTGCATATCTTGCCACAGCTACTGTCGTTTCCATTTCATCAAATCCTCTTAAAGCTGCCTCTGCTGCATCTGCTGCAATCTGTACAGGGTTGTCCTTTAAATTAGTTACATGACATTGATTTGAAGGTGTTTTTCTTGCTCTCATCTTTTGTAATGCCATCATCATTTCAACTACATTCATTTTTTCAACTACATCTACTATTTTGGCTGGAGTCATGGCTGTAGTTAATTTTATTATTTCTTCTCTAGGTACATCTACATTAACAATCATTTTTGCTAATTCTGTTGAATCTTTTTGCATAACTTCAAGAGCTTTATCTAAATTTATAGCATAATCAGCTATAAAAATATCTATCATATCAAAATCATTTCTATTTTTTCCGTCTAGTTCTACTACATTTCCATTTTCTATTTTTATACTTGGCCTTGGATCATTAGGTCCATTCATTGCCATTAATCCAACTTCAGGCCATTCCTTTACAAATCCATCTTTATTTACTTCTCTTTGTTCTAATATTTCAAATCTTTTTGACCTCTTCATATTTTTCCCCTCCTTTTTGCATATTAAATATATGGTGTAGTATCTGTTTTAGGTTCTTCTCCTAAAGTAGATAATAATTTTATCCCTACTTCTCTTGCAGCAATAACAGACTGTCTAACCGCACCTGAATCTCCACTTACTGCTAATATTACCTCATTTGAAAAACTAGTTCCTTCTGCAGGAGAAGAATATGCTATTATATCTACATTTGCTGCCTTAACAGCAACATCAGCAATCAATACCCCTATAGCTGCTGGTGCTCCTACAATCAATCCAAAAGATTTACCAACAGGTGCGCCAAAAGCCTTTTCACAAGCATAACTTGCCCTAGCCGTATATTGGAATTCTAAATGTCCTGCTTCATTTCCATAAACATCTCCAAAAGTTCTATCTAATTCCTTTAATGTCACCTCTACTGCTCTTCTTGCATCAGATACATCTTCAGCTCCAAATATAATTAATGAGCCATGACCTGCTCCTCCCTTAGTATCTCTAGGTAACTCTATAGTGATTATCTCTGTATTTGTAGCCTTCACAGCTTCATCAGCTGCCATTATTTGTGGTCCTGCTCCAGTACGCCCCCCTACGATACCTATAGATCTATATTTTTTATCTAATTTCATAAATTCATGTAAATTATAATCTACATTTGCTATTACTAGACCAATAGTATCTCCTATTGCGGTTCCTACGAATTCAGTTAACTCACAATTTTTTTTGCACATTTTTGAGTCTATTTTTTCTTCTATATTTTCATCACTTGTATCTAATTTTTTCATTACTTCTTCCATTATTTTTTCCATTAATTTTTCTTGCATTTTTACACCTCCAAATAATCATATATTATCTAGGTAAAATGTTTTCCACATCCTTATGAGGTCTTGGTATCACATGTACTGAAACTAATTCTCCTACTCTCTCTGCAGACGCAGCCCCAGCATCTGTTGCTGCCTTTACAGCTCCAACATCACCCCTAACCATTACAGTTACTAAACCAGATCCTATTTTTTCATAACCTATAAGTTTAACATTTGCTGCTTTAACCATAGCATCTGCTGCTTCAACTGAACCTACTAATCCCTTTGTTTCAATCATTCCTAAAGCTTCATTTCCCATAATTAACCTCCTTCATAAATTGAATTAAACAAGTCTTAAAAGCTAGTTCTTATATTTAATAATAATACTTTTCAAATAAATATCCCTGTATTCTTTTATAGTAATAAGATAAAAAAGTGTTTTATTAATATAAATTAAAAAGGACAAAAAAGTATCATATGGATCCATATGATACTTTTTTGTCCTTTTTATATATTTTTCTATTATCTATTTTTATTATTCATAAATAATTATAATTTTCTATATACACCAGTTACCATTCATCTTAACTACACCTGGTCTTAAAGGATTATCTTTAAGTTTTTTTATTCTTTCTTCCTTTTTTCTTTTTCTATAATTTGAAGGAGTCTCACCATACTTTTTTCTAAATACTTTGCTAAAATAATTAGATTCATTATATCCTAACTCTATTGATATATTTAATATGGACTCATCTGTATTTTCTAATAATTCTCTAGCTCTTTCCATTTTACAATTTGTTAAAAAAACTGAAAATTTCATTTGTAATTCTTTTTTAAATAATTTACTTAAATAAGATGTACTCAAATTCACATGATTTGCAACATCAGTTAATGTTATACTATTCTGAAAATTGTCTTGTATATATTTTATAGCTTTAGAAAATTCTTTAGTATAAAATTCCTCTAAGAATACACTTTTTTTATTTTTAACATTTAAATCACCTTGATCAGATATATAATATTTTTCTAATAAATTTATTATTTTTTTACCTCTTATAGGTTTAAGAACATAATCATCTATATTTATTCTTATAGCTTTTTGTGCTAGATTAAAATCATTATATGCAGTTAATAATATTATTTTTTTATCACAATGTTTTTCTTTTATTATCTTTGCTGCCTCAAGACCATCCATACCAGGCATTTTTATATCCATAAATATAATATCAGGATTAAATGTTTCAGTCAATTCTACTGCCTCATCTCCAGAAGCAGCCTCTTTTATAATATCAACATAATCAGCATTCTTCCCTATAATTATCTTTAAAGCTTCTCTTTCCAAATATTCATCATCCACCAATAATACTCTACACATTTAAAACTCCCCTTAAATTGTTTATTCGTGGTATTCTAATCTTAACAGTAGTTCCTTTCTCTTTTTTGCTCATTATATTTATTCCATATTCATCACCAAAACAATTTATTAGCATACTATTTACATTTTTTATTCCTATACCAGTAGATTTACTACTCGTTTCATACTCAATACCTCCTAAAATCATTTCAACTTCATTTTCAGACATCCCCACTCCATTATCTTCAATTTTAATTACTAAATCTTCTCTTATAATTTTCCCTGTAATATTAATAAATCCCCCTTTTTTCTTGGGTTCTATACCATGATTCACAGCATTTTCCACAAAAGGTTGTAATGTCATAAATGGTATCTTTGTATCTAATACATAGTCAGGTATATCTATATTATAACTTAATCTATCAGGAAACCTAATTTTTTGTATACTTAAATATTTCTCAATATAATTAAGTGCATCATTTAAAGTAACTATTTTTGTGGATTTTTCCAGAGTGTATCTAAGCATCTCAGAAAAAGAAAAAACTGTTTCTTCTGTCTTTACTGCTCCTTCCAATAATGCTAATCTTCCTATAGTATTTAATACATTAAACAAAAAATGAGGATTTAATTGAGATTGTAGTGCTTTAAGTTCTGCATTTTTTAATGCTTTTTCTAATTCTGACCTAGTTTTTGTCTCTTTAAGCAACTCCATATTTTTTTTATTTAACTCCTCTTGGTAAATACTGGCCAATCCTTTTTCTACTATATGATTAGCAACAATATGCATCATATGAGCTGCTGCATTTACTTTTTCATAAGATATCGATGGAACCTCTTCATATGCAGATAAAATTTCAGGATCTTTTTTCCAAGTTTCTATAGTGTCTTTTATCCTTTTATCTTCTATATCTATTTTTTCATTAATCTTTATCTGTCCGGCCATTATAGATCCCAAATATTGTTCATTTACAACTATTGGAATTGCAAAATCTACTAATCCAGAATGGCATATATATATGTGTGGTCTTCTATACCTTACTGCTTCTAATCCCCCATGGGCATCAGAATAAAAACATCTTTTTTTACATTTATGATCTTTTCTGATAAGATTACAAAATTTAGAAAAATTACTATATTCAGTTATGGGTACTCCAGTATAATCTACTGTAACTACAGCTAGTCCAGTAGCATTAGAAAAATAATTTTGAATATTTTGTAGAACCTCAGTATCTATAACTTCAGAAAGGTGAAACAAATTCTTCATATTATATTCCCCCGTTATAAATTATAAACAATAATTGATTTTAAAGGAAAGCTAACTCTCCTCTAAAATCAATTACTATAGGCCTTAATAAATATTTTTTTTATACTATTTTTATCAGCTTTTTTTGGATTTCCCTCAGTACAAATATCATTTATTGCTAATTTAGACATTTCATCTAAAACTTTATTAAACTCTTTTTCATTAATTCCTAAACCTTGTATAGTTATTGGAATATCCAATTTCTTATTTAAAACCTTTATTGCTTTAACTAAAGACATAACTCCTTCCCTTATACTAGAACAAGGTAATCCTAATATTTTAGATATATAAGCATATTTTTTAGCACAAGAATTTTCTAACTCTTCATAATATTCATCAATTTCTGAATTATATTCTATTACATAAGGCAATAATACTGCATTAGCCCTTCCATGGGATATTTTAAATTTTCCTCCCAATGCATGTGCCATACTATGATTAATTCCTAATGCTGCATTTGTAAACGCTATCCCTGCCATACATGACGCATTATGCATTTTCTCTCTAGCTAATGCATCTTCTTCATTTGTATAAGCAATTAATAGATAATTAAATACTGATTTTATGGCTCCTTCAGCCAATATATCTGTATAATCACAAGACATATTAGAAGTGAATGCTTCTAATGCATGAGTTAATACATCAATTCCTGTATCTGCTGTAACTTTAGGAGGTACTGTACTAGTAAAATCAGAATCTAACACAGCTAAATCTGGAAACATTATATCCTCATTAAAGGCCATTTTCATCCCATTTTCACTATTAGTAATAACTGAATAAGATGTAACCTCAGAACCTGTCCCACTAGTTGTAGGTACTGCTATAAAATAAGGATTTTGCACATCTTTAATATCTTTTTTCTTTATTAAATTATCAAAAAATAACATCATACCTTTAGCTGTATCTATCGAAGAACCTCCTCCTACAGCTATAATAGTATCAGGATTAAAATTCAATATAATTTGTAATCCTTTAACCACTAGATCAACAGTAGGATTTGGCTGTACTTTAGAAAAAATTTCGTAACCTGTTGATTTTATATCTAAAACTTTTGTTATTTTTTTAACTATATTAAATTTAACCATAAATTCATCTGTAACTATTAATACCTTTCCTAAATCCATGTATTTCAAATACTGTATTGCACCTTTTTCATGTACAATTTTAGGTGATAAAATAAAAGTTTTCATAGCTATTTCCTCCAAATCTTTTAGAAGTACTCTAGCTTTTAAGACTTGTTTTATATAAATTAATTATACTACAATAAATATTCAAATACAATGTAAGTATATATTTCTCAATAAAATTCCAATAAATAATAAAATTATCTGTCAGAAAAATATCTTTTTAATTATTATTTCTACAAATTTTTCTTAATTTGTCTTTTCATTACTCTTTCTTCAATTAAAAAATTCATATTAAAACCTATATATAAAATTTTTTACAAAAAATCATGTTTATGTTATTATATGGTTTTTGCTAAAGTAACTATTATTAAAACTATCATATTATTTACATATAATAAAAATGGTAGCCTAGGCTACCATTTTTATTATAATATATATTTTTCCCTTTTTGTATAATGAGTGTGTAACAATTCGTGAGCCTTATGACTATTTGGCTTTTCTAAAAATTCATCATATATTTTTTTAATCATTGGATTTTCATGTGATTTTCTTATTTTCTTATCCTTATCTTCACCATAAAGAGCCTTAGCTCTTTCCTTCCTTATATCTTTAGTCCATCTATCTTTTGCTTTTATATATGGCTGTCCTCCACCTGCTACACAGCCTCCTGAGCAACCCATTATTTCTATAAAATGATATTCTTTCTCTCCATTTTTTACCATATCTAACAATTTACTTGCTTGCCCCGTACTATGAGCTACAGCAATATTCAAAGTATGATCTCCTAATTCTATAGTAGCTTCTTTTATTCCTTCAACTCCTCTAACTTGTTGAAACTCTACATCTTCCAACTCTCTTTCTAAAACTACTTCTGCTACAGTTCTAAGAGCTGCTTCCATAACTCCACCAGTTGTTCCAAATATAACACTTGCACCAGTAGATTCTCCTAAAATTTCGTCAAAATCTTCATCTTCTAATTTTAAGAAATCTATTCTAGATTCTTTTATCATTTTTGCTAATTCTCTTGTAGTTAATACTGCATCTACATCTTGCAATCCATCATTAGACAACTCTTCTCTATCCGCTTCAAATTTCTTTGCAGAACATGGCATGACAGATACAACATATATATCCTCTGGATTAATTCCATTTTTTTCAGCATAATATGTTTTTATCACTGCTCCTGTCATTTGAGCTGGAGATTTACATGATGATAAATTATTCAAGAATTCTGGATAATATAACTCACAATATTTAACCCATCCCGGAGAACAAGATGTAATCATTGGTAATGTTCCACCATTATTCAATCTACCTAATAATTCATAGCCTTCTTCCATTATGGTTAAATCTGCTCCAAAATCAGTATCAAATACTTTATCAAAACCAAGTTTCCTTAATGAAGCCACCATCTTTCCTGTAGTTCTTGTTCCCATCTTTAATCCAAATTCCTCTCCTAAAGCAGCTCTCACTGCAGGAGCTGTTTGAACTATTACATGTTTTTTAGTATTATCCAATGCTTCCCATACATAATCAATTTCTTCTTTCTCCCTTAAAGCAGCAACAGGACATACAGATATACATTGACCACAGTTTATACAAGGTATATCATTCATTCCTCTTTCAAATGCTGGAGCAACAATTGTATCATATCCTCTATTTGTAAATGCTAACACACCTACATTTTGAACTTTATTACATACACTTACACATCTTCCACATAAAATACATTTATTTGGATCCCTAACTATTGATGGAGATGAAGTGTCTACTGGGCGAACTGATTTTTCTCCAGAAAAACTTATTTCATTTATACCTAAATCATCCGCTAAAGTTTGTAATTCACAATTTTTATTTCTAGCACAAGTTAAACATTCTCTATCATGATTAGATAATATTAATTCTAAAGTTGCTTTTCTAGCTTCTCTTACCTTTTTGGTATTAGTTTTTATCCTCATACCTTCAGTCACGGGTAATACACAAGATGTTTGTAATGTTTTAGCTCCTTCAACTTCAACTAAACACATTCTACAAGCCCCTACCTCATTTACATCCTTTAAATAACATAATGTGGGTATATCAATACCATTATTCCTTGCAGCTTCAAGGACGGTAGAAGTTTCAGGTACTTTTATATCTTGATTATCTATATTAATAGTAATCATATTCATATTCTACACCCTTTCTTATCATTTTTAAATTTAAGCTAGCTTAATTGCTCCAAACGGACATTTTTCCATACAAGCCCCACATTTTATACATCTATCATCATGTATAAAATGAATTTCTTTTCTTTCTCCTTCTATAGCACTTGATGGACAAGCCTTAGCGCATAAAGTACATCCTTTACATTTTTCTGGATCAATTCTATATGATAATAAAGATTTACATGCCCCAGCAGGACATTTCTTCTCATTGACATGAGCTTCATATTCGTCCCTAAAATGCTTAAGTGTAGATAAAACAGGATTTGGAGCAGTTTGTCCTAAGCCACAAAGAGCAGATGTTTTTATGTTTTCTGCAAGCCTTTCTAATCTATCAATATCTTCAGGCTCACCATTACCTTCAATAATCTTCTCAAGAATTTCTAACATTCTCTTAGTTCCTATTCTACAAGGAGGACATTTTCCACAAGATTCTTCTACAGTAAAATCTAAAAAGAATCTAGCTATATCAACCATACAGTTATCCTCATCCATTACAATCATTCCACCAGATCCCATCATAGATCCTAATTCTGTTAATGTATCAAAATCTATTGGACTGTCCAAATATTCAGATGTAAGGCACCCTCCAGAAGGTCCTCCAGTTTGTACTGCCTTGAATTTTTTACCTCCTGGTATTCCTCCACCTATATCATATATTACTTCTCTAAGAGTTGTTCCCATTGGAATTTCTACCAATCCAGTATTGTTTATTTTTCCTCCCAAAGCAAACACTTTTGTTCCTGGTGACTTTTCGGTACCTATACTTTTAAACCATTCTGATCCTTTTAATATTATTGATGATACATTTGCATATGTCTCAACATTATTAATTAATGTTGGTTTTTGCCATAGCCCTTTATTTGCTGGATAAGGTGGTTTAGGCCTTGGCATTCCTCTTTCACCTTCAATAGAAGCTATTAAAGCCGTTTCTTCTCCACATACAAAAGCTCCTGCACCTAAACGTATTTCCATATTAAATTCAAAATCTGTCCCAAATATATTTTTCCCTAAAAGTCCCTTTTCTTTAGCTTGATCGATAGCAATTTGAAGTCTTTTTACAGCTATTGGATATTCTGCCCTAATATAAACATATCCTTGATTAGCACCTACAGCATATCCTGCTATTGTCATAGCCTCTATTACAGAATGAGGATCTCCTTCCAAAACACTTCTATCCATAAAAGCTCCTGGATCTCCCTCATCAGCATTACATAATACATATTTCTCATTTCCTTCAGCTTGAGCAGTGAATTGCCATTTAAGTCCTGTTGGGAATCCTCCACCACCTCTACCTCTTAGTCCTGAATCTTTTATTGTCTTTATAACTTCTTCTGGTGTCATCTCAGTTACGGCTTTACCTAATGCTAAATATCCATCCATAGCAATATATTCAGTTATATCTTCAGGATTTATAACTCCACAATTTTTCAAAGCTATTCTTTTTTGTTTTTTATAAAAATCTACATTATTTATTGATTTAATTTTTTCATCAGATACAGATTCTTTATACAATAGTTTCTTTACTATTCTTCCTTTTAGTAAATGTTCTTCTACTATTTCAGATACGTCTTCTACTTTAATATGACTATAAAAAGCTCCTTCTGGATATACTATTACAATAGGTCCTGCTTCACATAAACCAAAACATCCA
The DNA here is from genome assembly GCF_016820635.1 of Anaeromonas gelatinilytica. Classification (GTDB taxonomy): domain Bacteria; phylum Bacillota; class Clostridia; order Tissierellales; family SIT17; genus Anaeromonas; species Anaeromonas gelatinilytica. The sequence continues at coordinate 26,510 of NZ_WSFU01000033.1, forward strand.
GTTCTAACAACTTTAATTTCACTCTCTAGTTTTTTATCTAATATTATCTTATTAAATTCTTCTTCAATCTTATCCGAACTTGAAGAAGTACACCCTGTACCACCACATATTAGAACATGAGATCTATAGAAATTCATATCCTTTCCTCCTTTTTATTAATAATGTTTCACGTGAAACATTATTAAATATAATTATTTTTCAACATATCCTATTGTATACTCTTCTACTACATTTCCATTAACAATATGTTCCGCTATCACTTTTTTAGCTTTTTCAGAATCCATATTTACATAAGTCACCTTTTCTCCATCTGATGGATAAACTTCAACTATAGGCTCTAATCTACATATACCTATACATCCAGTTTGATTTATAGTAACATTTTCTAAACCTCTCTTGTTAACTTCCTCTATTAATGACATTAAAACTGGTCTAGCTCCAGCTGATATTCCGCATGTAGCCATTCCAACAACTATCTTAATTCCATCATTTTCTTTTCTAAGATTAACATTTTTAATAGCTTCTTCTCTTATTTTCTTCAATTCTTCTAGAGATTTCATGCACACACCTCCAATTTAATTAATATTTTCTTAAAATATCTTTAACATCTTCAGCCTTTAATCTCCCATATACATCCTCATTTATTGTCATAACTGGAGCTAATCCACATGCTCCTATACATCTGGTAGCAACCAAGGAAAACTTTCTATCTTTAGTTGTTCCACCTACTTCTATGCTTAATTCCTCTTTAATCTCATCTATAATCTCTTGAGATCCTTTAACATAGCAAGCAGTTCCAAGACAAACCCCTATAGTATACTGTCCCTTTGGTATCAAAGAGAATTGTGAATAGAAAGTTACCACTCCATAAATTTCTGCTAATGGTACATTTAATTCTTCAGAAATAATTTTTTGAACCTCTATTGGTAAATAACCAAAAATTTCTTGACCTTCATGAAGAATTGGCATAAGTGAGCCTTCTAATTTTTTCTTTTCATTGATAACTTTTTTTAACTCTTCGATTTTTGATGCATTTTTTTTCCAATCAAATTCAAAAGCCATATTTTTACCCCCTTTTACTTTTTGTTAATTAAATAACTAAGTTTAATATTGTTATAATATTTCTTATGATTAAAATGATTAGTCTGTTTTTTATATGCTATACCTTTAAATATAGCTATTATACTAATTATATATTTTCTCATAAAATTAAGTCAATTATTATTGTAATAAAAAGTTCATTTAGGATTTAAACTTTTGTAATATCTAGTCCTTTCTATTGTTAAACCTATTTCAAAGTTTTGTCTGTTAACTTTAATTTTATTACGTTTATTTAGCTTTTATGATTCTAATTTTTTCTTTTCTTCTGGAAATATTTCTAATGCTCTTGGTAATATGCCATGATTATATGCTAAAAATATACCATAATTAATTATAGGAATATTATTAATTAAAGCCTTATTAATTCTGCTTAACATTTCTTTTCTATTAATCATGCATCCTCCACAATGAATTATAACGGAATACTTAGATAAATCCTCTGGTATCGTATTTCCCGAACTCCATTCAAAATTTAATTCTTTCCCTGTAATTTCTTTCAAAAATTTAGGTATTAATTGTTTTCCTATATCATTTTTTTGTCTATGATGAGTACAAGCTTCACTTATTAGCACATTATCATTTATTTTTAATTTTTTAATATGATTTACTCCTTTAATAAATTCACTTAATTCCCCTTTATATCGAGCAAATAAAATAGAATAACTTGTAAGATATATATCTTCAGGAATTATATCCTTTATTTTCCCAAACGCTTGAGAATCAGTTATCACTAATTTTATCTTATCTCTAAATAATTCTATAGTTTTTTTAAGCTCTGTGTCTTGAACTACAATATTAATTCCATTATGATCCAATACATCTCTTATAGTTTGTACTTGGGGTAATATGAGTCTACCTTTAGGTGCTGACTCATCTATGGGAATAACTTGAACTATTACATCATCCTTATTTACTTTATCTCCAATAATTACTTTCTTATCATATTCTATATCCTTCGAGTATTCAGCTATCTTATTTTTGAAATTTTCAATACCTTCTTTGGTCTTAGCGCTTACCTTAAAAAAATTTATTTCTAATTCTTTTTCTATTTTATTTTTACTTACTCTTTTTAAATCAATCTTATTTATTACTCCTATAACAGGTATGTTTTTTTCTTTAATGGTTTTTATAATCTTTTTTTCATATTCAAAATCTTCTTCTTCTGAATCAATTAAAATAATGGCTATATCTGTCTTCTCTAATACTTTAAAAGTTTTATTTACTCTTAATTCTCCTAACTCTCCTGAATCATCAATACCTGCAGTATCTATAATAACCACTGGTCCTATAGGTAAAATTTCCATTGATTTATATACAGGATCTGTAGTAGTCCCTTTAGTTTTACTTACTAATGCTATATCTTGATTTGTTACTGCATTTATTAGACTTGATTTTCCTGTGTTTCTTTTACCAAATATACCTATATGAAGCCTATTAGCTCTAGGAGTAGTATTCATATGAATCACCTCATTTTAAATTATTACCTATTTTACATCCTAAACTTTCTATATAATCATAATTGAGATATTTAGGTAATTTCCTTTTTGAGTCTATTATAGATTCGATTGCAAAATCTAAATCTACCATATTTTTATTAGAATATATTTCATAATCTTCCCTTAATGCTTTTGGAGTACTTATCAGCATAATAGTATTAGCTCCAGCTTCTAAAGCAAGGGTTTGTCCCTTTTTTTCTAAACTGGCTATTGCTGTAGTAGCAGGAATAAACACATTTTGACAGATTATCCTTGTAATAGCTACTACTTTTAAATTTAATCTTAAACTTGATCTTTTACAATTTTCATAAGGTGTCCCTTTCGCTGGTAAAAAAGGTCCAAAGCCAATCATATGCACTCCAAAATCTTTTTGAAATAAAATAACATCTGCAATTTCCTCAACACTTTGACTAGGAAGACCTATCATTCCCCCCGAACCAACTCTCATTCCAGACTCTTTAATCCAATTTGTATGTTGAATTCTAATATCTAAATCATCATCTGGATGTATATAATCAAATAATCTCTTACTATAAGTTTCTATTTTTAATAAATAATTATTTACTCCTGCATCACTAAACAATTTATATTCTTCTTTTCTTCTTTCACCAATACTTAAAGTAATACCCATTTTATATTTTTCTTTTATAACTTTTATTATATTTAACAACATGTCTGTAGTATAATAAAAATCTTCTCCAGATTGAAGTATAACTGTTTTTATACCAATCCTATATAATTTTTCTACTTCTTTTAATATTTCTTTCTCCGTCATTCTATATCTAAATTGTTTATTATCTCTTCTTAAACCACAATAATTGCAATTCTTTTTACAATAATTTGAAAATTCTATAGCAGCTCTTAATTCAATTCTATCTCCTACACATTCTTTTCTTATAATATCTGCCATTTTAATAAGAGCTTTGTATTCTTCTTCTTGCTTTATTTTTAATAAATATACAATATCTTTTTTAGTTATATCTTCATTATTTTCAACCTTACTTACTATTTTCTTCATATCACTAGATATATTCATATTTAATATTGAAGCTAAATTATATTTATATTTTTTATTTAGAGAATAAATTCCTTTATAATCTATCTCTTTTTCTTTAATCAACTCTTCAATTTTCTCTTTATTATTTTTTTCGAATTTTATAGCAGTGGTACATATTTCACCAAATCCTTTTGGAGTAGGAATAAGCTCATTAAATATATTATTTTTCTCTAATATATCTTTAGCATATATCATGTGTGCTTTTGATGAACATACAAGAATATAAGGATTTTTATAATCATTCTTTATAAAACTATTTAATATAGACATGTTTTCTCCTTTCTAGAAGATATAACATCTTGTCCACTGATCAGATTATAAAGCATATTATTTAGTCTTTTATTTGTTAATTATTATTATAACATAATTTATATTATATAGATATTTTTTTAACAATTATATGTTCTTTATTGCCCACCAATATTTCCCGAAATCTTTAAATAATGTATATATTTTAACTTTATAAATCTATTTTTATAAATAATAAAAAATGCGGACTAGAAACGTGTCCGCTTCGCTAGGGAAACCTAGTTTCCCTTCGATGGTGCGTAATACGTGCACCTGAGCACCCTTCTAATACGGCAGGTGATTTCATCCCCTACAATCCCTTTTTTTATTGTCTTCCAATATTTTCTGTGACCATTAACACTTGTATTTATCAATAATTT
>NZ_WSFU01000016.1 GCF_016820635.1 Anaeromonas gelatinilytica
AAATAAAAAAATAATATGAATAGATCACTTAAAAAGTGTCTCTAAACATATTATACGAGGAGGCGTTTTTATGAACAAGATGGATGAAAAGGCTATTAATAGTATTAGATTTTTGTCAATGGATGCTATACAAAAAGCTAATTCTGGACATCCTGGATTGCCTATGGGTACTGCAACTATGGCCTATGGATTATGGAAAGACCATCTAAATGCAAGTGGAAAAGCTATTGACTGGCCAGATAGAGATAGATTTGTATTATCAGCAGGGCATGGTTCAATGTTACAATATTCACTATTACATTTATTTGGATATGATGTATCAATTGAAGATTTAAAAAATTTTCGCCAATGGGAATCTAAGACTCCAGGGCACCCAGAGTATGGTCATACTCCAGGAGTAGAAACAACTACAGGACCATTAGGTCAAGGAATCGCAAATGCTGTAGGTATGGCTATGGCTGAGAAAAGATTAGCTGCCGAATTTAATACTGAGGATATGCAGATAGTAGATCATTATACTTATACAATAGCTGGAGATGGAGATATGATGGAGGGAGTTGCCTCTGAAGCATGTTCTCTAGCAGGACATCTAAAGCTAGGTAAACTTATAGTATTATATGATGATAATAAGATAACTATAGATGGTACTACTGATATTGCTTTCACGGAAGATGTAGGAAAAAGATTTGAAGCTTATGGCTGGGAGGTAATCAAATTAAATGATAGTGAAAATATGGAAGCTATAAGTGATGCTATAGAAAAGGCTAAGCAAAATCTAAGCAAACCAAGTCTTATCATGGTACCTACAACAATAGGTTTTGGTAGTCCAAATAAGGCTGGTAAATCAGCCGCTCATGGTGCTCCTTTAGGGAATGATGAGATTAAGTTAACTAGAGAAGGATTAAAATGGAATTATGAGCCATTCTTTGTTCCAGAGGATGTATATTCTCATATGGAAGAAATAATTAATGAAAAAGATCAAAAGAGAAAAGAGTGGGAAGAAAGATTTGAACAATATAGAGAAAAGTATCCTAAATTGGCTAAAAAATGGGACAGATGGCATTTGATGGAGATTCCTGAAGAATTAATGAAAGATGAAGAATTGTTTAATTTTGATGATAAGATTGCAACTCGTGCTGCTAGTGGGAAGATAATAAATACTATCGCTAAACATGTGGATAATTTATTTGGTGGATCTGCAGACTTAGCAGGATCAAATAAGACTACTATGAAAGACAAAGGTGATTTCCAAGATGACACTCCAGAAGGAAATAATATAAATTTTGGGGTAAGAGAGCATGGTATGGGAGCAATACTTAATGGTATATCTTTACATGGTGGATTTAGAGTATTTGGTGCTACGTTTTTGATATTCTCAAATTATATGAGGCCAGCCATAAGAATGTCAGCTTTAATGAATCAACCGATAATATATGTTCTTACTCATGACAGTATAGCTTTAGGAGAGGATGGTCCTACACATCAACCTATCGAGCAAATAGCTTCTTTAAGAGCTATGCCAAATGTTAAGGTGTTTAGACCAGCAGATGCTAAAGAAACAGTAATAGCATGGCTTGAAGCTTTAAATAATATCGATGGACCAAGTGTATTAGCTCTTACTCGTCAAGGATTGCCTACATTGGATAATGTAGAAGGAGCTCATAGAGGTGGATATATCCTTGATAAGGAAGATGGAGATACTCCTGATGTTATTCTTATAGGTACAGGATCAGAGGTTTCGTTATTATTAGATGCTAAGAAAGAGCTTAAAAAGAACAATATAGATGCAAGAATAGTGAGTATGTTATCTTGGGAGTTATTTGATGAACAAGATAATGAATATAAAAAGTCAGTATTACCTTCAAATATTACAAAAAGAGTTTCAGTAGAGGCAGGAACTACCTTTGGATGGCAAAGATATATAGGAGTAGAAGGTAAGTCAATAGGAATAGATACATTTGGGGCATCGGCTCCAGGACCAGAATTAATGGATAGATTTGGTTTCAATGTAGAAAATGTAGTAAAAACAGTTAAAGATATTATGTAATAGTATATAAAAAACTGAAATATCCTAGTACTAGGATATTTCAGTTTTTTTGGGGATAAGGGGTTAGATCAAGAACCGTCTTCTTGTCTCATTATTTTTTATATATTGTAATACTTCTTATAGTCTTTTTATCATCTTGTAGGGTGAATTCTGCTTTATATCCCTTATAATTGTCATAAGAAATTAACCATAATCCGTCAGAGTCTTCTGGTGATATTTCTTCATTTGTTCTTTTATAGATTTCCTTTATATTATCTCCTACCTTTATTCCATCTATAGGGTAATTATTATTAAATATACTTATTTCTGTTATTATATCAGAATCGATGTCTGTGAAGATGGTTGCATCTTCAAAAACATAATAATCAGATCCTTGAAATTTTCCTTTATCGTTGTAAGAGCCGAATACATTTATGGCTATTTGTAAAGAATCTCCAATTTTAACTCCAATATCTTTAAATATTTTATTTGATTGTTGAGTAATATTTCCTTTATCATTATCTTTATTATTTTCATTGGTTTTATTAGAATTTGGGAATTTGAGACTATCATTTAATAAAAGAGAATTTTCTTCTTCGCCTTCTATTATAGTGCCGTTTATGCTTTCTGCTATTAGGTCTAGGGGAACTAATAATTCAATTTTATCATCAGATGTATTAGATAGGATATACATTTTTGTATTATTATCTGTTACATCTTTATCATTTATTGAAATGGATTTTATATTTTTAGAAATATTTATTGCTATATATATATTTCTATTTTCATCGGAAGCTTTTGCATTAATATCTTCATCTGATTTTATGATTTCAGTATTAAATCCTAAAGCATGATATGCAGCTTCAAAATCTACCAATATATCTCCGGATTTATTGACCATTGGATTTTGAGATATAGTATTTGAAAAATTAATTTCTTTGTTGTTAAGAAAAATCTTTTTATCTACAGGTTCTAAATTTGATGTATCAAATAAAGAATTTATATCATCTTTTTCTTCGTCTATTTTAGGTTCTAATTGTGATTCGGTATATTCATCATCGTTTTTTTCTATATATATTTCACTATCTTTATTACAACTAGATAATAAAGATAGAGATAAAATGGCTATAAGTAGTAAGGTCTTTATCTTCATGATTTACCTCCTAAAAATAATAAGCATTAATTAGCATAATAAATGATAATATAAAATTTATTGTTGAATGAAAAAAAATTTATTTCTATAGTATTATTATATTAAAAGCTAAGTATTAATTATATTAAATTTACAATACATATTTTAATTATATATTATATGTATATGTCATAGAAAGGTATATATGAAATATAGGACATTTATACTATATATCCTATACAAATGTTGAATGAAAGTATATAATGTATAATAATATGTTTATATTAGTTTTGGTACAATATATAAATAGCATAAAAGTAAGATTATGAATAAATTAATATAGGAAATGATTAGTGGATTGCGAAATGCAATTTTAAATTTATCCACAGAAAAACAATGAAAAATCCGGTAGGA
>NZ_WSFU01000017.1 GCF_016820635.1 Anaeromonas gelatinilytica
TACAACCCCTCTTTTTTATTGTCTTCCAATATTTTCTGTAACTATTAACCCTCGTGTTTATCAGTAGTCTAAAACTTTTGTTAAATTAACTTTCCTAGACAATAAAAAACACCTTCGCCCTATAATAAGGACGAAGGTACCCGCGTTACCACCTTAATTTCAAGAAAATCTTGACTCTCAATTATATTAACGGATTTTATCCGTTCAGACCTACTATTAATTCAATCCGAAAGCTCAGAAGCTACATTCAGCAAAAGTTCACTTTTGGGTCCTTCCAGCCAAGGGACACCATTCTCTAAAAGTTCTCTTACTTACTCCTCTTCTTCATAGCCTATACCTATTTTATTATGTTTCATTATATATATATATTATCATTTTTGTCAATAGATTATCCTTTTATTTTTAAGAATTATAAACCTTCTAATTATTTTCAAACAATATATAATAATGTAACAATTCATACATTGAAAAATATAATGTACTATATATTATAGTGGAGGTGTGTACATGAAATCGAAATTAATTACAATTTTTTTAATAATTTTCATATTCATCTTACCTATATTTTCAGGTTGCAGTAGCAATAATTTAGAAACTATAAAACTAATGGAAGTAACTCACTCTATTTTTTATGCCCCTCAATATGTAGCATTAACGCAAGGGTTCTTTGAAGATGAAGGATTAGATGTTGATCTAATCGATGGTAAAGGTGCAGATAAGGTTATGACAGCACTACTTTCAGATGAAGCCGATATTGGATTTATGGGACCAGAAGCTTCAGTATATGTATACAACGAAGGTAGAGAAAATTTTGCAATTAATTTTGCTCAACTTACTCAAAAAGATGGTTCCTTCCTTGTTGGTAGAAATCCAGATGAAGCCTTTACCTTTGATAAATTGAAAGGAAAAACAATTATCGGTGGTAGAAAAGGCGGTATGCCAGAAATGACATTAGAATATGTTCTTAAATCTAATGGATTAACTATTGGTGAAGATGTTGAAGTTAGAACTGATGTACAGTTCGCTGCAATGGCAGGATCATTTTTAGGTGGTGAAGGAGATTATGTAGCTCTCTTTGAACCTGTAGCTACAGAATTAGAGATGGAAAAAAGAGGATCCATAGTTGCCTCAATTGGTGAAGAAGGCGGATATATTCCTTATACTTGTTATAGTGCTACTAAAGATTATATTGATAAAAATCCAGAGATAATTCAAAAATTTACTAATGCTATTTATAGTGGTATGGTTTGGGTTAATGAACATTCCTCAGAGGAAATAGCTGAGGCTATTGAACCTCAATTCCCTGATTCTGATAAAGAATCGCTTATAACCATAGTAGATAGATATAAAGATCAAGATACTTGGAAACCTGATTTGATTTTAACTGAAGAAGGATTAAACCATATGATGGAAATCATGGAGCTAGCTGGCGAACTTGATGAAAGAGCTCCTTATGATAAAATAGTCAATACAGAATTTGCCGAAAAAACAATGAAAAAATAACGCAGATACTGATATTCTCCCCTTATAACAAACATTTTAAAAGTATAACCATTTATTATAAGGGGAGTTTATTATTAAAAAAACATATAAAATTTTTAAATAAAAATTTTATCTAAGGAATAAAATCATTAAATAAATATTATCTAGGAATAAAACCTGTCTTTTTATAAACCTTTCTCAATGTCTTTCTAGCAACTTTCTCTGCTTTAGCTGCACCATCTTTATATACTTTTTCTAAGTACTTCTTATCATTCATATATTCTAGATATTTTTCTCTAATAGGTTTTAATTCTTCAACTATAATATCTGCTAAATCAATTTTAAATTCTTTATATCCTTTATCTCTATATTTTTCTTCAATATTTTCAATTTTTTCGCCAGTTATTTTAGAATATATAGTCAATAGATTTTTAACTCCTGGTTGTTCATCACAATATTTAACTCTATTCATAGAATCAGTGACACTTCTCTTTATTTTTCTTCTGATAGTATCCGGGGCATCCATTAATAAAATATATCCATTTTCATTATCTCCTGATTTTGACATTTTCACAGTAGGATCCTGTAGATCCATGATTCTAGCTCCGACCTTAGATATCATTGGTTCCGGTACTATAAAAGTATCACTATATTTATTATTAAATCTTTGAGATAAATCTCTAGCTAATTCTAAATGTTGTTTTTGATCATCCCCTACAGGAACTAAATCAGTTTGATATAAGAGAATATCTGCAGCCATTAAAACAGGATAAGTAAATAGACCTGAATTTAAATTTTTCTCGTTCTTTTGAATCTTATCTTTAAATTGAGTCATTCTATTAAGTTCACCTAAATATGTCATTGTACCAAGTACCCATGATAACTCTATATGTGATGATACATGAGATTGAATAAATATTGTGGATTTATTAGGATCAATACCTGCTGCCATATATAAAGCCATAACTTCTAACGTTCTTCTTCTTAAATTTTTAGGATCTTGTGGAACAGTTATAGAATGTAGATCTACAACACAATAATAACAATCATACTCATCTTGTAGCGCTACCCAATTTTTAACTGCTCCCAAATAATTCCCTAAAGTCAAATCTCCAGAAGGTTGTACTCCACTAAAAATAACTTTTTTATCTTCCATCTTCTTCATCCTCTCTTCTTTACTATATCTAAAATATAAAAACCCACCGTCTCTAAATTCATAGAGGCGATGGGTAAAATCACGGTACCACTCTAATTGACAATGTGTCATCTTAAATCCCATAACGGAGGATACCGTTAAGTCCTACTATTATTCAAACTTAATCTCCTAGGTCCATTCAGACAAGTCTTGACACCGATCTTCCACCATCATCGGTTCGCTATAGTCAGTATCTAATCCTACTAATCTTAGTCATAAATTTTTCATTATTTAATTTTATATTATATATTATTATAGTATTTTTGTAAATACATCATTCACTAACTTTATACTAATTTCTTTATTTCTTCTAATGCTTTATCATAGTCTAAATGATTTGTAACCTCATCAACATATTCTATATTATTGTCCTTATTAACAATTATAACTCTCCTTGTGGGAAAAACTATCCAGTATCTTCAATAGAAATTTTAGATAGAAACTATTTTATATCATAATAATATTTTCATAAATATGAATTTTAAAAAAGAACGAAGTACTCATCCCATAGAGAAAATGAATTCTTCGTTGCATTTATAAGTTATATTATAAATTAATTTTTAATAACGGATACCACCCCAATAAATATTACTAGCAACTTTAGCCATAGGAGAAAGCTCTACATCTTTTAGAGCCCATTTTTTATATTCTATAAAACCAGTACGGTCTACTATGTAACCGATATGCTCTTTTGGTAGACTTCGATCAATATACTCACCAATATAATCATAGGTATTTTTTATGATTTTAATAATACTATCTTCATCAATCCATAGAATAAAATCTTCTGCCAATCTTGGATTCTTTTTTCCTGTTCTTCCCATTATGGCTAAACGATAAAACTTTTCCTCATTCCTGGTCCATGCATTGGTTGGACAATTTAAAACACATTCTCCACAGCCAATACATTTATCATGTTCCCTAGTCACCTTGTAATTTTCCATGGTCAATGCACCTGTCGAGAGCTTAGTACATTTCTCCACACATCGGCCACAACTAACACAACGTTGCTTATCATATTGGGGCAAAGTCATCCCAATGATACCAAAGTCATGCATTCTAACCTTTATACAGTCATTTGGACACCCTGTCAACGCTACTTTCACATGGAAATCATTAGGGAAAATGGCCTGTTCAATCCTTTTAGCAAAGCCACTGGTTTCATACTGAGCTTTAGGACATACACGATTGCCAATGCATGCACAAATATTCCTTGTTCCAGCTGCTGTATAGCCAGTATTGGGATTGATTTGATTAATCTCAAGACCTTCTATTACTGGCTGTATGATAGCATTAACCTCATCTATTTTATCCATATCGATTCCAGTAATCTCAAATCCCTGTCTTGTCGTAAGATGGAGGTCACCATCACCATATTCATCAGCAATTTTTTGAAGGATTTCCAAATACTCTGCCTTTAATCGACCACCAGGTACTCTCACTCTCAAGGCTGTTTTATAGCGTTGCTTCGTTATTCGATAGGCATTTTTCGTTACTTTCTTCGTATTAATATCCATTGTAAGCTCCCTCCTAATCATATAAATGCTTTGCTTTACTAAAATTAAAGACTGGACCATCTAAACATATATAAGTATCATCCATACGGCAATGCCCACATTTACCGATACCACAGTGCATCTTTCTTTCATAGGATACCCATATATTTTCACAAGCAACACCACGCTTTAAGAAAGCTTCTACTGTAAACTTCATCATCATGGGAGGTCCCACAATGATAATCGCTACATTATCCATGTTCTTAATAATAATGTCATCAACATATTGAGTGACAAGCCCAACCTTTCCTCTGTAGTCCTCCTTTGCTCCATCTACTGTTAAAATAAGCTTCAAGTCTTCGTTCCAGATCTTTAATTCTTCTTTAAATAGTATATCATCTGGGGATTTAAAACCAACCAGCAGGTTAAAGCCTTCATAGTCTTTTGGTTGTTGATGGATAATATCGATGATTCCTTTAACTGGAGCTAAACCACTACCTCCCGCCACTATAATAACCTCTTTATTCTTATAATCATCCATATGAAATCCATTTCCGTAGGGTCCTCTAATAAAAAATATATCACCGACTTTAAATTTATGCAGTTCATCGGTTACTTTACCTACTCGACGAATGGTGAAATCAATAAACTCTTCACCTATTCCAGAAACAGAGATAGGGCATTCACCGTATTTAGGAATGGAGACCTCAAAAAATTGACCTGGCTTGACCTCTCCCTTATAAGCCATTCTGAAGGTATACTCTACATCTGTATGCTGAATAATTTCCATAATATTTGATTTTATAGGCATATATACATTAGTATCGATCATTACCTCTCCTCCTTTCCTAAATCATGTAATTTATTGACACAGGTAGAAAAGGATATATACTGGGGACACGCATCATCACATCTACCACAACCAACACACATGTGATAACCAAAACGCTTATTGTAGTCGTATACTTTATGTAAAACTTTATAACGCATGCGATCACCGTGTCTTTTTCTGAAACTATGACCTCCTGCCATATCTGTATAGCCATCAACCTGACAAGAAGCCCAAACCCTACGTCTTTCACCATTATTTTCATTATCTTTATAGAAAATATCTTGCATCCTAAAGCAAGTACAGGTAGAACAGACAAAATTACATTTACCACATGCAACACAACGTTCATCATATTCTCGCCAGAGAGGGGCTTCTGCTATGTCTTTTGCTATTTGATGGGGCTCCGGTATTAGCACCTTTATATCATTAGAGGTCACATAATTCATTTCAAAATCTTTTTCTTCTCCAAAAAAATAGGCGTTTAGCTCCTCATCTTTAATATCCAATAAAACTTGATCGCCAACTGGCTTTATCCCTAAGCTATAATCTTCTGTTTTATTAGTTCCCATACTAACACAAAAACAATTTCTATAACTCTTTTCACAGCCTATTAAAACAAACTTCACAGTATCTCTCACTTCTTGGTAGTAAGGATCCCTCTGACCATTTTCAAGATAGATTTGATCCATGCGTTTAACAGCATGAATATCACAGGCTCTTAGGAATACCAATAACTTTTTCTTTTCCGTTTCTGGCTCCTTGTATTGATCTTCAGTGAAATAAAAGAGTACTTGTGTAATTGGAAGTATGACTTCTTTAGGCGAAAAATGAGATTTTAGGTTGAATTCTATTTCATCAAGAGTATTAATCTCCTTATAGCGTATGGAATCTGTATCAGAAAAAGTCCCTTTATATGCCATGGCTACAGGTGCATAAATCCTGTATTCATCTCCTAATCTATGAAGACTTTTATTAAAATCCTCTTTGCTTATCTCTATTTTCATATTGTACCACCTTTCTTTGATTATCCTTACCCAACAGATAGTAACTTCCTCCTAATAGAATGGCCCCTCCAATAAAGTTACCTATTGTAACAGGTATTAAGTTGTTAAACATACCCATTACTGAAATGGATTCAGGATGGGGCATGAACAAACTGATGGAAAAAAGAGTCATGTTAGCAACACTATGTTCAAATCCCGTAGTAATAAAGGCAAATAAACACCACCAGATCATAATAAGTTTACCGGATTCACTTTTCATCTTAATGGAACATAGTACGGCTAAACAAACAAGAATATTGCACAAGATACCTTTAGCCAAAAGTGGTATAAATCCACCCGCCATTTTGGTACTAGCTACTTGAATAATAAAGTCACCTGTGTTACCCTTGGCTAACCCAGTCATGACAAAGAGACCTGCTACTACAGCTGAGCCTATGAAATTACCAATGTAACTATAAAACCAGACACAGCCAGCATCCTTCCAAGTCACCCGTTTCTCCAATGCACCTGCTGTCATAATGAGATTATTCCCTGTAAATAGTTCGGATCCAGCCATAATAACCAGACTTAAAGCAATACCGAAGGAACCTCCCATAATAATCTTCGTAGCCGCTGATCCAGCAATGGATAGTTGACTACCCACTGTCATGATAAGTAAAATACCCAATCCTACATAAAAACCTGCTAATGCCGATGCCACAATATAGCTACCCTTTGTCTCCTTTGACATTTTGGCCTTTGATATTGCTGCATTACCGAGCTTCATGAGTGTTTCTTTAAACATTGAACTCCCCCTTATTCTTTTTACAAAATAAACTTCTCCCTTTAAGCCACTATATTGACAAAAATTAAACAAACAACATCAATGTGGGCTATTTATTATTCTATATGAAAAACAAGAAGAAATATGTGACTTTCATCACACATTTCTTCTTTATATTAATCAACCATCTCTTATGGTATATAATAACCATATTTTAGATAACTTTTGTATAATATTCAATAACCCTAAGCGCATATACATTTTTTTAATTTCGGCATTCTTATGATTGCCATTATCTCATCTTCTTTAGAATGGTCTCCTATGTTAAGTTTAAAAAGTATTATTATTAAGAGCATTTATAATTTATGGGTTACGATAATACTGTAACAGTTTTTCCTCCCTTACAAGCAATTGCTTCCCTTGCCACTTAATAATTCCAGCTTCAATAAGTATGGTCATGGCCCTAGAAATGGTTTCTCTCGAACTTCCAAGCATATAGGATAAATGAGTTACTGTGATTTTTAAGTTGATTTGAATCCACTCATCCCTTTGTATGCCATAATCTCTGGATAATTTCCATAGCTTAGCTGCTAATTTCTTGTCCATTTTGATAGGAACAGTATTTTTTAATTGCCTATATAGCCTTCTCTGTTTTCTGCCTATGGAGTTCATAATATTTAATGTAAGAGTAAAGTCTTCTTTCATAATGTTTAAAAAGTCTTTTTTTCTAAATTTTAAAATAGTAGCATTCTCAAAAACTTCGCAGACTACAGAAACAGGTAAATCATCAAATACCACTTCATTAATTAATTCACCTACACCTAGAATAAAAAATATACGTTTCTGTCCCCATCCTGAATATCTAGACATGGCAACCTTACCTGATAAAATAGCATAAAATACATTGACTTGATCTTTTTCCAAAAATAAAATTTGGCCTTTTTTATAAACATGACTTTCACAAATGGACAAAATTTTTTGTTGAGTATCTTTTTCTAAATTTTTAAAAGCTTTGATACAACAAATCTGTTCTATGGATATGTTATCTTTCCTTTTACCTGACAAAATATTTCCTCCCATTTTAAAACAATACCATTTTTTATTCTTAAACCTTATTTAATCATGATAGTATTTACAATCTATCACATTCAAGATAATACCTCAATACATTACACTCATTAGATTTCTCCCATTTTTTTCAAGACATTAAAAAATAACCATTGTGGATAAAAATTATTTGAATTATTCATCTATCTACAGACTCTTTTTTTTGTATAAAAATAAGTAATTTAACCCTTTTTTTGATATAGAGTCTATAATATATAGTATTGGTGAAGAAAAATGAGACATATAAGCATCAACTCTGATAAAATATAATCGCTAAATTATATTTAGGAGTGATGTATATGTCTCAAGACAATTATATAATAAATAATTTTACATTACATATTGTTTCACTAATTTATACTAATTTTTTTATTTCCTCTAATGCTTTATCATAGTCTGGATGATTTGTAACCTCATCAACATATTCTATATTATTGTCCTTATTAACAATTAAAACGATATAATTATACCACCTTCATTAGCATATACAGTACTTATTCCTCCAGCATCTACTATTATAATATCTTTAAAATTATATTTTTTCATAATATCGTTTTTCAATTTTTCTGCTCTATCTTTACAATTCACATGGGAAATACCTAATATCTTCTCTTTAAATTTACCAATATTCCCTTCTTCACCGATAACATCTACTAATTTACTTAATGACTTTTTTGTACCTCTAGTTTTTTTTACTAATCTTATATTACCATCATCAGTAGCACCCATTATTGGTTTTATAGAGAGCACAGAAGCAATTCTCCCTTTTATCTTACTCATTCTTCCTGCTTTAATTAAATTATCTAATGACTCTAATACAAAAAAAGTTTTCATCTCTTTTATATAATTATTAGTTTTTTCCACAATATCATTTTCAGTTAATCCATTATCAATTAATTCATTTAATTTTATACATATTAATGTTTCTCCTACCGATGCACTAACTGAATCAAATACATGTATGAATTTTTCGTTAACTTCTTCCATCATCATATTTTTTGCCATTATTGCATTACTGTATGTACTACTTAAAGCCGAAGATATTGTAACAACAAAACTCTTTTCACTATTTTTATATTTATCTAAAAAACTCTTAGGAGATGGACTCGCTGTTTTAGGATAATCTTCACTATTTTTCATCACTTTTAATAATTCTTTTCTATCTAAACTTTCATCATCAATAAACTCTCTATCATCTACTCTAATAGAAAGAGGAACCATAGCTAAATTTAGTTTTTTCTTTATTTTTTCATTTAAATCACAACCACTATCTGAGATTATTTTCATTGCAATACTCCTTTTCATTTTGTAATATTAATTATATAATAACACATTATTAATTATTTTGTTATAATTATTATTAATTCAGACAGCTTCACTATAAATATATTAAAAATTATTACCATTTTAATAATAATTATTATATAGAAATAATATATCCATATTAATCTTCATATTGCTTTATATATTCAATTATATTTAGTAATATATATAATATATATGCACTTATATTTAATTCATAAAATGAAAGGGGCAAAATAATGAATAATATTCAACTTATAACCGATAGTACTTGTGACTTACCAAAAAGTATACTTACTTCAAATAATATTTCTGTAATCCCGCTATATGTCGTTTTTAATGAAGGATCCTTTAAAGATGGTATCGATATAACACCAAAAGAGTTGTATGATAAAGTAGATAAAACAGGTATTATGCCTAAAACATCGGCACCTACCCCTAGTGACTTTTATCATGCTTTTAAACCTCATGTAGAAAAAGGAAAAGACATTATCTACATAGGATTATCTTCAGACTTATCTTCTACAATACAAAATGCAAAAATAGCAGCTTCTGAATTTGAAAATACTAATATACATGTAATAGATTCTAAAAACCTATCCTCTGGTATTGGTCTTTTAATTTTAAAAGCTAGTGATTTAATTAATTTAGGAAAACCCTTAGATGAAATAGTAAAAGAAGTAAAATATGATGTTTCCAATGTAAAATCTTCTTTTATAATTGACACTCTTGATTATTTATACAAAGGTGGTAGATGCAGTGGTATACAAAATTTAGTTGGAAGTATTTTTAAAATAAAACCTATACTTAAACTAAATGATGGAAAAATTATTGTAGGTCAGAAACCAAGAGGTAAAAAACAAAAAGCTTTAGATATAGTATTGAATAATATTTATAAAAACAAAAATTCAATCAATTTAAATCGAATAATAATTGGAGACTCTTTTTCTCCAGAAGATTTAATATATCTAAAAGAAGAACTTGAAAAAAATGTTTCCTTTAAGGAAATTATAACTATGGAAGCAGGCTGTGTAATATCTAGCCACTGTGGAAGAAAAACTGTTGGTATTTTTTATATGGAAAAATAGAGGCTCAAGCCTCTATTTTTACTATTTATCATTTAATTTTTCTTTCAATTTTTTAAGCATATCTTTTGTCATTTCTTCTAAATTATACTTAGGAGTCCAATCCCATTCTTCTTTAGCTGCAGAGTCATCCAAGGAATTTGGCCATGAATTAGCTATTTTTTGTAAATTTGGATTTACATCATAATCCATCGTAAATTCAGGTATATGTTTTCTAATTTCATTATATATCCTTTCAGGATTAAAGCTCATTGAAGTTACATTGAAAGCATTTCTATGCTTTAACTTTGAACCATCAGCTTCTATTAAATCGATAATTGCATTAATTGCATCTGGCATATACATCATATCCATATAAGTATCTTTATCTAATGGACAGGTAAATTTGCCTTTTTGTAATGCATCATAATAAATATGTACTGCATAATCAGTTGTTCCTCCTCCTGGAAGAGTTTCATAAGATATCAAACCTGGAAAACGTACTCCTCTAGTATCTACTCCAAATTTCTCATAATAGTAATCACATAATAATTCTCCAGACACTTTAGTAACTCCATACATTGTATTAGGCCTTTGTATGGTATCTTGGGGAGTATTATCTCTAGGAGTATTTGGACCAAATGCCGCTATTGAACTTGGAGTAAATACTCCGCAACCGTTTTCTCTTGCTACCTCTAATACATTAAATAATCCATTCATATTAACTTGCCAAGCCAAACTTGGTTTTTCCTCTCCTACAGCAGATAATATAGCTGCTAAATTTACTATCCAATCGATATCATATTTTTTTACTACTTCTGACACTTGATTATAATTAGTTATATCTACAATTTCAAAAGGTCCAGATTCCACTACAACTGAATCTCTTTTGTGAATTCCACTAGCCACTACATTCTCATTTCCATAACGCCCTCTCAATTCCATAGTTAACTCAGATCCAATTTGACCTAAAGCTCCTGTAACAAGAAATTTTTTCATATCATTACCTCCATGTTAAATTTGAATTTAAATACTTATTATTTTATACCTAAAGAATATATCATCTTTTTATAAAAATCAAGTTATACTTATATTTAGATAAACTATATAATATAAATTAAAGACTGGGAAATCCCAGTCTTTAATTTATATTATTCACTTTCTGGTAACCAACTATTTACTAAATCTTCATTTTCATTCATCCATTTTTTAGCAACTTCTAATGGCTCTTCATCACTATCAGCTATATCTCCCATCAATTCACCTAATTGATCATCACTCATCTTAAAGTTTTCTAGAAATTCTGCAACTTCAGGCATATCTTCTTTAATTCCTTTTCTAGCTATTGTATGAAGATTCTCTGCTTCTCCATAAATTCCTTTAGGATCTTCTAAAAATTTCAAATCATATCTAGCAAATTTCCAATGTGGACTCCACCCTGTAACTACAACAGGTTCTTCATCATCAATAGAACTAGCTAATTCAGCTGTCATAACCGGTCCACTACTTTCCATTAAATCAAAATCTAAATCATATTCTTCTATAGCTTCTTCTGTAGCTTCCATTATTCCAGCACCAGAATCAATTCCAACTATTCTACCATCAAATAAATCTTTATTATCATTAAGTTCTTCTATGCTATCTACATCTACATATGAAGGTACAACTAAACCTATTCTTGCTCCTTCGTAATTATATCCTAAATCTTCTAATTGATCACCAAATTGATCCATATAGCTCTTATGAGTTACTGGTAACCATCCATCTAAAAATGCATCATAATCTCCTTCAGCAAGAGATGTGAATATTAATCCAGGTTCTGCTGTAGTACTAGTTACATCATAGCCCATTTTTTCTTCTAATATAGCTTCTGCTAAATTTGTCATTGCAATACCTTCTGCCCAATTAACAACTCCTAATTTTACTTCCCCTTTTTCTTCGACCTTTCCACCATCTTTATCATTAGAGTCTTCTGAATTCTCAGTATCTCCACATGCCGTTAATACCAAACTCATTGTCAACAATAAAACCAATAAAATTGTTCCCAATTTCTTCATCAAAAAAACCTCCTATATTTATTATTTATCCTTATTTATATCCCCAAGTCCTTGGGTAATTCTATCTAAAATCATAGCTAAAATTACAACAGCTAATCCACCTTCAAATCCCAAATCTATTTTATACTCTTGTATCCCTCTAAGTACTATCTTACCTAATCCTCCAGAACCTATCATTGCAGAAATTACAACCATAGATAAAGCTAACATAATGGTTTGATTAACTCCTGCTAAAATAGTAGGTAATGCAATAGGCAATTGAACTTTAAATAACATCTGTTTTGATGTAGATCCAAAAGATCTACCTGCTTCTACTACTTCTTTAGGTACTTGTCTTATAGCTAGATTAGTAAGTCTAACAACTGGTGGCATTGAAAATATTATAGTTGCAAATGCTCCAGGTACTTTTCCTAAACTAAAGAATAATACTGCTGGAATAAGATATACAAATGCAGGCATAGTCTGCATAAAATCTAATATTGGTCTCAATATTCTATCAAAACCATCACTTTTAGAAGCAATAATTCCTAAAGGAATTCCTATAATTAAAGTAATAAAAGATGCACTTAATACTAATGCTAGTGTGGATACTGTCTCTGCCCACAATCCCATAGAATCTATCAAAAGTAACCCTATAATAGTAAATATTGCAACTCCTTTACTAGATACCTTCCATGCTAATAATCCAAATAATAGTATTAAAATTATAACAGGTATAACATTCAGTAAGTATTCTATGCCATTAATTGATCCTTCTAATACATTTTTTATGAAATCAAATAAAAAATCAAAATTATCTTTTAACCATAATACAAAAATTTCAAAATATGATCCTATGTTCAAATCAAACATATTAAACCTCCTCTCCTATAATTCCTAATATAATAGATGCTCTTACTATAATTCCTAGAAGAGTATTTTGTTCATCTATTACTGCTATAGGATAATCAGAAGTCTTAGCAGTAGGCAACAAATCAATGATCTGTTGTTCAGGAGAAGTCTTAGGTACATCTTTTATTATTATATTTTCTAATGATTTTTCTCCTCTTTCTATTGCTTTACTAGCATCTTCAATTCTTACAATACCTTGCAACTTTCTATTTTTATCAGTTACATATATACTACTAAATTCATTTTCCTTCATTTTTCTAGCCGCTACTCTAGGACCATCTTTTGAAGATATCAAAGCATCAGGTTTTCTCATTATTGCTTCCGCAGTAACAACTCTAGATCTATCTACATCTTGAACAAATTCCTTAACATAATCATTAGCCGGATTAGTTAATATATCCTCAGCGCTACCGATTTGAACAACCTTACCATCCTTCATTACTGCAATTCTATCTCCTAATTTTAATGCCTCATCTAAGTCATGAGTTATAAATATAATTGTTTTTTTCATTTTTGATTGTAACTCTAAAAGCTCATCTTGCATTTCCTTTCTTATAAGAGGATCTAATGCACTAAAAGCTTCATCCATTAATAATATATCTGGATCATTAGCTAATGCTCTAGCTAACCCCACTCTTTGTTGCATACCTCCACTTAATTCATTAGGCATGCTATCTTCATAACCCTCTAATCCAACAAGCTTAATTGCTTCTTTAGCCTTCTCCGTTCTCTTTTGTGGTTCTACACCTTGAATTTCTAGTCCATATTCTACATTAGCAATTACTGTTCTATGGGGAAATAAGCCAAAATGTTGAAATACCATTGATATTTTTTTTCTTCTTATATCCTTTAACTTATCTTTATCAGCCTTTAAAATATCATCACCATCTATTATTATTTCTCCAGTTGTTGGTTCAACAAGTCTATTTAAACATCTTATTAATGTAGATTTACCACTACCTGATAGTCCCATTACTACAAAAAACTCACCCTGATCAACTTCAAAGCTAGCATTACTTATTCCTACTGTATTTCCCGTTTTATTCAATATTTCATCTTTAGATAAACCTTTTTCTAATAATAGAACTACCTTTTTTGGTTTATTACCAAAAATCTTATACAAGTTCTTAACTTCGATCAATGACATCTGGTTCCTCCTTCTTATTCTATTTTTTCGACCATTCTTCGACCATTCATTGTACGGTTCCTAATGTTAACAAAATAAATTACCCTTGTCAAATTTAAAAGTACTATATTTTAGATAACATTACTCTAATTATAACCAATAATGAAAGAGAAAAATCTTGATTTAATAAATCATTTTTATCTTTGAACACGTTGGTCTCCTATCTGATTAATTCTTTACTTTGAAGATATTTATCCTTTAATAATTCTTTACTTATATTATTGTTTTCACTCCTCATTTCTAAATCCTTTATTTCCTTATTTAATTTTTCATCTAAAACTTTTATAGCTTTCTTTCTATCCTTACTTTTTATAAATTCTGGAGCATTTAATGCTAAATATCTAATGGCTTCTTTTTTCTCATTACTTGTATATCCATTTAAAGATTTATATTTTTTAGATTTTATATCTATTTTTTTCTCATATATATTCTTCAGTATATCTTTGTGATAATATTTAATTAGTTTCACATATTCTTCAGTTAATGCAAAAATTGATATTCTTTCATTATATTTTTTATTTTTAAACTTACTTTCTAATTTTTTAGGAATTTTTTCTTTTTTATTTGTACGCTCAATGACATATTCTTTCCCTCTATACTCATAAATTTCAATCAATATCATTGGATTTATTTTTCTTTCAAAATCTTTGTTTATATTAAAATCTTTATTATTAAATATTATTCCTTTATAATCTTTGCACTCATATAATATTACTCCGCTTATTATAATAAACTTTTCTTGAATATTTCCCCACATTTCTTCTGCTAATTTATCACTTATTATCTCTAAATTAAATTTTTTTCTCATTCTCTTCCCTCCATCTAGTCCTACATATAAGATAGAACACATATTCGTTTATGTCAAGGATTCTATTTAAAATAGAAGAATTTTAAAAAATTCCCCGTTATTTTATTGAAATTTTATTTAATATAATATAAACTTTGTATTAAATAAATTATTAAACAATGGAGGGCGTTCTAAATATGGATACTCTAAACTTTTTTATTAAATATATAAAACTTGACGAAGAAAAAAGAATCTTGATATCAGTACAAAATCAATATGAGTCCTATTTACAGGAAAAAACAAATAAAAAAATGATATTAGACGGATTAAAATCTATTCTAAAAGAAGACTTTAAAAAATTAGAAATAGGTAAGAATATTTGTAGAATTACTGTAATAGAAGGTAAAGAAGAAGCAGCAAAAGAAAAAATCCACTCAGAATTAATAAATGGGTTAAATCAAGCAATGGAATTTATGAATCAAATGGGAAAAAAAGATGATCGTTAACGATCATCTTTTTTAATAAGAGGCTTTATCTAATGCTATTAAAGCCTGTAAAGGTTTAGCACCATTCATTGTTCCTACTCCATATATTGTATAATATCTTCCTGAATTAAGTACTACATTAGGAACAGTTAATATTATATTATCAGTTCCTGCAACTCTTAATTGTACTGTATATCTACCAGGTTCAATTGTTGATTTTTCACTTACTTCATTAAAAGCTATATTTTCAAATAGTTTTCTGCCATCTGGTAGTGTTACGTCTACCCTCGGTGCGTCTGGTATAAGATGAACAAATTTAATTTCAGCCATATTTGAAGGGATTCTAGCAGCAGTATCATTTACTATTAAAAAATCTATATCTTCTAACAACCCTTTAATTGCAATAGTAGTATCAGTATCCGGTATTACATCTATATCTCTACTTATGACTGGATTAGAAGTTGTTCCTGTAGGAAAAATATCTAATCTATATCTACCACTCATTAATGGAATATATTCTGTAAAATTTCTATAAGTTAAATTTCTTCCAATCAATGTATTATTTAAATATATATCCATCCCTGGTGCATCTGGGGAAGCATGTAATATTCTTGAATATGAAGTATTATTTCTAGAAAAATAATTATTTGTATAATAATACATGTATATCACCCTTTATATTTTTATTTTCTCAATTCATATTATTCAACTATATTTATTAAAGTTACAATGCATAATTATAAAAAATATTGAAATGTATAATATATGTAAATATTAGCAATACTATTTATAATTAAATTTTAATTATATTTAAGGAGGTATATTTAATGGATAGATTTGCTCTAATACTTGTAATTATAGGAGCATTAAATTGGGGGTTAATAGCATTATTTCAATTTGACTTAGTGGCTTCCTTGTTTGGCGGTCAAACTACCTTTTTAAGCAGAGTAGTATATGGTCTAGTAGGATTAGCAGGATTATATTCCATTAGTTTACTATTTAGAGAAAGGGATAAAACAGTCGAATAAATAAAAAAGATTAGACTTAAGTCTAATCTTTTTTATTTATTACATCATATAAATCTAACCTTCTATGTTTTAATAATGGCAATTGCTCTCTAATATCATTTATTCTATTTAAATCAATTTCTTCAATCAAAATGTCTTCTTCAAATTCTAAATTATTAATAATATCTCCCCAAGGACTTACAATAATAGAATGACCATAAGAATTATAACTAGCCTCTTCATTCAAAGCTCCACTACATCCAATCGTATAAACTTGATTATCTAAAGCTCTTACTTTAAATAAATCTTTCCAATGGGCAGGTCCTGTTGTCATATTAAAAGATGCAGGAGTTATTATTATATCTGCTCCATCCTTTACCATCAATCTTGATAATTCAGGAAATCTAATATCATAACATATTTGGAGTCCTATTTTACAATATTCTGTATCAAAAACTGTATAACTATCTCCTCTACTTAAAACATCTGATTCTTTAAATGTAACACCATTCTCAACATCAATATCAAACAAATGAATTTTCCTATGCTTATCTATAATATCTCCCTTTTTATTAAAAGCATAGCTAGTATTATATATATGTCCATTATCATTTTCAGGTATAGAACCTGCTATTATGTATTTCTTTATACTTTTTGCTATATTAGAGATTAATTTTAAAGTTTCACTTTCTCCTTCTATCTCACTATATTCTTCAAAGTAGCTATTATCATAAGGACAATTAAACATTTCTGGTAATACTATAATATCAGCTCCTAATTTTGAAGCTTCATTTATCATCTTTTCAGCCCTTAACAAATTCTTTCTCTTATCTTTTTTAATTTTCATTTGGCATAATCCAACCTTCATTATATTCCTCCTCTCTTATAAATAATACAATAAAATTTATAAAAGCAAAAGAGACCAATGGCCTCTAAGAAATATTCATATCAATGGACTTTATATATCTTCATAGGGAATCATTAATGCTTCCATAACCTTCTCTACTTTTCTTACTTTTTTATTCATGTCATCCCTTAATATTGGTTTAAAACAATCCATAAATAATGCAATAGACTCTAATTTGCTCATTTCTTTACTTTCTACCATTTTTTTATGTCTTTCTATATTATCTTTTGTTTTAAAAATATTTCTTTTAGTATCAACTACTTTATCAATCAATTCTTTATTTTTACTATCACTATATTTACCTAATTCAGCTAGAATTTTCTCTTTTTTATCAATACTAGGCAAATTGCTTTGAGATTGTATTACTTCATCATATTCATCAGATTTTATCCTATTAATCTTACTTAAAACATCAAAAATATCCTGTATCTTTGATAAAAGAACCTGTTGTTCATCAGGAAAATACTCTTTTATACCTTTCATCATTTTAACTTGTTTATTATAGTCTTTGTTAAAATTTAATTTACTAATGTCAAGTTTTAAATTATTATCTTTAGTTAATAAAAAAAACACAAAAATCATAAGTCCTATAATCTGAGGAAAAGAGGATTTTTCCATTGTAGCAGGTAATTTATTATTCAAAAGTATTCACCTCTATTCTGTAATAACTTCTCATACAAATATAATATGTTTATTATAAATAAAGGTGAATTTTTAGCTATTATTTATTCCATTCCTATTTCTTTTCTCAATTCTGTTATTGATTTTGTAGTAATTGAATTTTTATCTAAATTTAACATATTAATAGCTTTATCTAAATCATCTTTTCGTTGTATTTCAATCTCCATATAAGTTTCTGGATATGTATCATTATCCCATGTATCAATCTCAAAAAGAATATCTTCATATTTATAAGAAACTCTTTCCTTATATCCAATATATTTAATGGTAAGTCCTAATATTTTAAAAATCTCTAATAACGCTTTAGGATTATCAATAGATGATTCAAATTCCTTATTTTCTCTATAAATCTCGTCAGATAATATTTGCTTCAATGTTACATTTATTTTTTTCTCATTATTCATATAATTTTTTGTTTCCCTTATCCTTAAATAACCATTATATTTTTCTTCAATTATATTATCTTCAGTATCCAATATTATATTCTTTTGATATTCATCCTTTATTTTTATCGCATCTATATTAGTTAACTTTTCTTCTATTTCTTTTCTATTAATACCTAAGACTTTTACCTCAAGTTCCTTAGCCATCTCATCACTCCTTTGTATAATATTATAAAATTCGATAATAATAATCTTTGGAGGTATAATTATGATTATAGTATTATTATTCATTTCATTTTTAGTTTTTTTTATCATTAAACCTAAAAAATTTAGTAAATACAATTGTAAAATAGTATTACCTATTACAATCATAAAAAATGGTAAAATATTATATGAAAATCTTTATACTATAAAAAAAGATAAAGATTGGTTAATCAACACATTACAAAAAAAAGAAATATACAATATTAAAAATATAAAAGAGGCAACTATACTCTCTAACGGAATACTAGATATTAAATCTAACTCAATTATAACCGAAAAAAAAATTGATAATCATTTAATCTAAAATCTTTATGGGACTAAATTTTATAAAATCACTAGCTATACATATACAATTTATATCTTTATATATACCTTCTCTAACATATCTATGTCCGTCAGCATGTAAATGACCATATACACATATTTCTACATTATATTGATTCATTATATCTATAAATTCATTAGGTGTTCCATCAGAATTAAATGGAGGATAATGTATCATAACAATCTTCTTAGATAAATTCTTAATTTGATCCAAAGAAAGTTTTAATCTATTTAATTCCCTATTAAATATTTTATTATCTTTTTCTCTAAAATCATCACTATCCTTTGAACACCATCCTCTAGTACCAGCAATCCCTATATTTTCATATTCATATCCATCATTATATAAAAAATGAATACTTTTCAATTCTAATCCCTCAAGTTTTGATTTCGTTTCCCACCAATAATCATGATTTCCTTTACTAATTATTTTATATCCAGGAAGCTTATCTATTTTTTCCAAATCAATAATAGCATCTTTTAATTTTAATGCCCAACTAATATCCCCAGGAATTAATACAATATCATCTTCTTTAATTTTTTTCTTCCAACTATTAAATATATTTTCTTCATGATTTATCCATTCTTTTCCAAAAATATCCATAGGTTTATCACCTATAGAATCTAAATGCAAATCTGCAATTCCATATATAGCCATTATTTCACCTCAGCATCTATATTATATTTCAATATAACTAAATTTATATTCTTTATTATTAAGTATATTTTGTTCTCTATTTTGACAAGTAAATAAAATAATCTGTCTATTCATTGATTCTTTATATATAAAATCTAAAATATTTGACAGTATTTCATCATCATATTGAATAAAACAATCATCTAGTATTAAAGGAATATTCTTATCTTTTTTTATTATATCTATAATAGCAAATCTTAACGAAAAATATATTTGATCTATAGTACCATAACTTAGAGAATTTATATCTATTAGATTGTTATTTCTATCTATAATCTTCATTTCCAAACTTTCTGTTATTTTTACTTCTTTATACCTACCATAAGTAATATCATTAATAATTCTAGATACTTTTTCATTTAATTTAGGAGCAAATTCTCTATGAATGTTTTTTGAAATTTTTTCTATAGTAGATTTAGCTATATTAATAGCATCAAGTTCTTTTTCATATTTATCTATTAAGCTCCTCTTTATAGATATTTCTTCATCTATTTCTTGTATAGGTCTAAATAATGAATGCATAGTATTAACCTTTTCTTCTAAATTAGATATCTCTTTATCTTTAATTGTAATACTATTTTTTAATTCTTCCAACTCTTCCATAATATCTTCTTTAATATTAATATTTTCTATAGACACGTTCATACACTTTTTAACTTTTTCTTCTAATTCTTCAAAAGTATCTTTCATTAAAATACCACTTAATATGTCTCTTTTATAATTTATCTTATTGTTTACTTCTTCATATAATCTTTTCTTTTCTATCCCCTTTTTCAAATCATCTATATTATTAAAATCATTTTTATTCAATATAAACTTAATACCCATATTTTCTTCAGCTAATTTAGTTTTCAATCTTTCTATTTCAGTATTTTTTTCAATTAATTGATTATGAAGAAATTTCTCTGTATCTCTTAATTCGTTCTGTTTTTTAATCTTTTCATCCTCTAGTTCTTTTATTATAACTTTTTCATCTAATATAGAATTATTTATACTTTTAATTTTAAAACCAATATATATATTAAATAAAAATATAATTCCAGACAAAATATAGAAAATATTATGATAAAAATATCCTGAATATAATCCTAATATTATTATCAAACAAAAGACTCCAAAAAAGAATTTTCTTGCTTTTACTTTATGCTTTAAACCCTCATATATACTAAGATTTTCTTTTAATAAATTATTTTCTTTTAATAAATTATCTCCATTCATTAATATATTTATATCATTTAATTTTTCTTCTATATTTAATATGTTTTTTTTAATCCTCAATATATTTTCTTCCATTGTCTCCACAGTATTTTCATGTTTTATTATTTCACCATAGTCTTCTATTTTAATATTTTTAAACCTTTTTAATTTATATGCTTCCTTGTGAAGATCATCGATTTCATTTAATAAATCCTTAACCTTAATATATTTATCACCTATCTCTTTGCATTTGTATTTATATACATCATTTTCTAATTTATCTTTTTTCTTTATTAATCTTTCTAATTCCTTTTTTAATTTAGTAATCTTATATTGATATTCCTTAGTATTTTCAAACATCTTATAAGATTTATCTCTTTCCTTGTTTAACTTATTTAAATCTCTAATAACTTTTCCATAAGGAGATGTTTTCAATCTATTTTTTGTACCAATATTATCAACTTTTTTTTCTAACCTTTCTATCACATTCTTAACAGATATCTCATTATCTAAAGTTCCCCCTAGATTTATTAATTTATCCTTTACTTCTCTTCCAAAATTTCCATCGGTCTTATTATTAAGTTGAGCAATACTTATAGTATTTTTATAAATACTCTTATTAATTCCAATATGTAAAGAGGTAGGTTCTATAACTCTAGTAATAGGATTATATTCACACATATTTGAGATATCTTCTCCAGTCTTTTCATCCAATACTCTAACTTCATCATTACCTTTTTCAAAATTTCGTTCTATCCTATAAATACTATTATCATTAAAATATTTTAATGTCCCTTTATATTGATTAGTATTCCATGGAAAATATCTATCATAACTATTATTATATCTTTTAGTTTTGGTATAAGATTTAAAAAAGCCATAAAACATTCCTTCTATAAATTTATGAATGGTACTCTTTCCTGCTTCATTTTCTCCATAAATAAGATTAAGTCCTTCTGATAATTTAATATTTCTATTTTTGAACTTTCCAAATGAAAGAATAATAAGTTCTTCAATTCTCAATTTAAACTCACCTTCTCCCTAAGTAACTCTTCTAATCCTAAATATAAACTTCTATTAATTATTTCATTATCTGACCCTTGATTTATCATCTCTTTAATAAACTCACCAATTATATTATTTTCATTTTCAATTAACAATTTATCTAAATCATAATCAGGTTTTGTTTTATCTATTATTTCAATAAAATAAAACTTTTCATTCAATATAAACTCCATTTCTTTAATCTTATCCTTTAAATCTCTATCTATAAAACCCTTAATAATAATTCTAAAAAAATCCTTTTGCTTAATAGTTTCAGAAGCTATATCTAATAATCGAGACATAACATCGTTATAACTCATTTTTTGATTAATTTCTATATTCACAATATGATACTTTCTTTTACTAATAGGAATAAATTTTGTATCTAAATTATTACCCCATATTTTTCCTTCTATAATTCCATGATCACCTAACTCGCCAAAATCTAAGGGCTCAGGACTTCCCGGATAAACAATGTTTTCAGATATATGTTGAGGTTTATGTATATGCCCTAACCCTATATAATCAAATCCTAAATCTTGAATATCTTTTTTATTAATAGGAAAATATCTAGAATTTTTATCAAAAACATCTCCATGTAAAAGTAATACATTATATTTATCATGATCTAAACTTATATTTTTAAAATTTTCTTTTCCTTTCTCTTTTTCATACCAGCTCATACCCCAAATATCTATATTTTCTTCCTTAAAGCTGATTTTCTCTATCATTTTATTATCAAGTAAATATACATTCTCATTCCAATCAATCAATTTATATAAAGATTTTTCATTTAAAAAATCATGATTCCCTGTAATCATTATTACTTTTGTTTTCTTTAATTGCTTAAATCTATCATTAATTATCTTTAAATCTGCAATAGAGCAAACTTCATCTTCAAACAAATCTCCAGCAATAAAAAGAAAATCTATATTTTTTTTATCACATCTATCAATAACTTTTAAAAAAGTATCCATTATGTCTCTTCTTTTTTCATTTCCTAGTTCTCCACTCATCTCTCCTTTTACAAACTTCATACCTATATGTACATCTCCTGTATGAACAAATGAAATATTCATTACTACACCTCCATTACAGAACATATATTCGACACAAATCCATAAAATCCTTCATTTTTCTATAAATATATCAAATTTGATTAATTAGAATAAAAAAGTATCTATTTCAATTAAAACAGGTACTTCATAACTATCATATTTTCCTTAGTTTATCACAGCTATTATCATATAAAAAGTAAAAAATAATATAAATCGTGATGCAAATCACTTTTTTAATATTTTATTAAAGATATACTTATACTAAGTAAGAAAGAGGAGGTAATTAATTGAGTAAATTTTTAGGACCAATACATATTTGGTTATTTAATAAAATAAAAACCCATGAAAGCTTAGAAAAGAATATATTACATAGTTTAGAAAAACAATATGGAAATGAAATACCACAAACTCACGAATACTTCACTAATAAATATGATGATTTTATAGAAAATAAACCTTTAGAAGAATTAATTGATACAAATAATATTCATGGATGGTTACAAAATAAAATTAATATAGCAGAAGGAAGATTTGCTGACTTTGTAACCACAGTATTGGATAAATTCCCAGAAGAAAGTTTAAATATAATAGAAAATGAATTTAAAAAGCAAGGTACCAATTGTGGTGAAGATGCTAAGGAAAAATATCCAGTATCTACAGCTCCAGAATTATTTAAAGCTTTAAATAATTATATATTAGATGGAATGCCTTGTGATAATGCAAATAATATAGTATTACAAGAAAATGACGAATTACAATGGAAGGTAATAAATTGCCTTCATAAGAAATATTGGGAAGCAGTTAATGGAAATCTTGATGTTTTATATGGTTTAAGAAAATTATGGACTAAAAACTTCATTGAAAATGCAAATGATTCATACACATACAAATTTAATTTAAGTAATGATATATTAGAACATAAAATAATAAAAAATAGGAGGAATAACAATGTCTAAAATAACTAAAGATATGTTAATAGCTGAGATATTAAGAGCAAAACCTGAGGCAGCTGAAATATTAATGGCCCATGGCATGGGATGTATAGGATGTCCATCAAGTCAAATGGAATCCTTGGAACAAGCTGCTATGGTTCATGGAATGGATATAAATACCTTATTGGAAGCATTAAACAAATAATACTTAGTAGAAAGGGCCATATATATGATCCTTTTATTATTAATATCATAAATAAAGGATCCTTAAGATTTAAATCTTAAGGATCCTTTATTTTATCTATATATTTGTTCTAATTATTTTGTTCCATTCATAAACATTTCAATATCACTTTCCACTTCCCCTATTCCAGCAATACCAAAGTTTTCAACTAATACATTAGCTACATTTGGTGATAAGAATGCTGGTAATGTTGGTCCAAGATGAATATCTTTAACTCCTAAGTGTAATAAAGCAAGTAATACTATAACAGCTTTTTGCTCATACCACGCAATGTTATAAGATATTGGTAAATCATTAATGTCTTCTAATTCAAATACTTCCTTAAGCTTCATTGCAATAACAGCTAATGAATATGAATCATTACATTGCCCTGCATCTAATACTCTTGGAATTCCACCGATATCTCCTAAATCCAATTTATTGTATTTATATTTAGCACATCCTGCTGTAAGTATAACTGTATCATTTGGAAGTTTATCAGCAAATTCAGTGTAGTAATTTCTTGATTTCATTCTTCCATCACAACCAGCCATTACAAAGAACCTCTTGATTGCTCCAGTCTTAACAGCATCTACTACTTTGTCTGCTAATTTAAATACTTGGTCATGAGCAAAACCTCCAACAATTTCTCCTTTTTCTATTTCTATAGGAGCTTCACATTTCTTCGCATGCTCTATGATTTGTGAAAAATCTTTCTTTCCATTTTCATCTTTTTCAATATGAGTTAATCCTTCAAAACCAACTGCTCCGGTAGTATATACTCTATCTCTATATGAAGCCTTTGGTGGTACCAAACAGTTTGTAGTCATAAGGATTACTCCATTGAAACTTTCAAACTCTTTATCTTGTTTCCACCATGCATTTCCATAGTTTCCTACAAAATGATCGTATTTCTTAAATGCTGGATAATAATTTGCTGGTAACATTTCGCTATGAGTATATACATCTACTCCAGATCCTTCTGTTTGCTTTAATAATTCTTCAAAGTCTTTTAAATCATGACCACTTACTAAGATACCTGGATTATTTCTGGTTCCAATATTAACTTTAGTAATTTCTGGATTACCATAAGTTGAAGTATTAGCTTCATCTAACAACGCCATAGTCTTAACACCATATTCACCAGTTTTCAATGTTAATGCTACTAAATCATCTGCAGTTAAACTGTCATCTAATGTAGCTGCTAAAGCTTCTTGCATAAATCCATGAATTGATTTATCTTCATATGATAAATTATGTGCATGCTCAGTATAAGCTGCCATACCTTTGATTCCATAAGTGATAAGTTCTCTTAATGATCTTACATCCTCATTTTCTGTTTGAAGAATTCCAACTTTTTCTGATTTTTCTATTATTTCATCACGATCATTACTTCTCCAAAGAGCTGAATCATGATTTATTTTTTCTACATTTCCACCAGCATTTACAAATGCATTTTTAATATCATCTCTTATTTCAAGAGCTTCTTTCACCCTATTAATAAAAAATTCCTTATCAAAATTCGCATTAGTAATCGTATTAAACAATACATCCATCACAAACACATTAACTTTATCATTTTCTACCCCTAATTTTCTTGCCTCTGTACTGTATAATGATATTCCTTTCAATAAATATATCAATAAATCTTGTAAATTTGATACATCACTAGTTTTTCCACAAACTCCTCTTACAGTACAACCTTGGCCTTTAGCTGTCTCTTGACATTGATAACAAAACATTGACATTTAATCAACCTCCCTGTTTTCTTTCTAAATACATGATAATATATCTATAAATATAACTCTGTGATTCAAATCACAAGAAGGGATTAAATATTCAATTACTCAACAATATATACGATTTCATATTCTTTATTTTCTAAAAGATCTATAAATACATCATTAATCCTTAAAACTGGTCTAGTGGTACAGCTAGATTTCTATACTGCTAATCCTAAATATTTTAATATCACATAAAATGAATACAATCCCATTATAAAAACTATAGTATTTTCTACTATACCTCCAGCTTTAATATTTAGTGGAAAAGAAAAATTTTCACTAAAAGGATAAAATACTTCTATTCCACCTTTCGTGAAAAAATCTGAAAAAAGATGACATATATAACCCACTAAGAATCCTAAATATATATCATAATAACCAAATCTATTAATAAGCTCATTTCCTAATTTCATAAAAAGAAATATTCCGAGAATACTATGAGTAAAACCTCTATGTCTAGAAACGCCTATCAAAATTGATATTAAACCTGACAATAAATAGATCTCATTATTCTTTAATGTATAAATATATAATAGAATGATTCCCACTAAAGAATAAAATAAAATCTTATATGCTTTATTCTTCTGTGTTAATAGTTTTTGATTAATTTTACTTTTAGGATGATCAATATCAGGCATCAGAGATCCTATTGATGTACCTAATATCATCATAGGCAAACTATGAGTCTCTCTATTTAAGACAACTGTAACCCCAGCTGCTATTCCTAATACTAAATGTGTCTTGCCTTTCATCTTTTGTACCTCCATATAAAGAACGTTAGTTCTATTATATCATAAAAGATAGCTTAATTATACTAATCAAGCTATCTTTATAAAAATTAATTTATCAATTCATCTAAATGGGTATAATATTTTAATTTATCTGAATCTATATAATCTAATCCATATTCTTCAATAAATTTATCTACCAATTTATTATTTCTATAATTTATTCTTATACTCCTAATAATCAAAGACAAATCTACATATCTGTCTCCTATTCCTGCCCTACCTACATCGATAAATCCAGATATATTCTCACCATTTATAATGATATTTGGAAAGCAATAATCTCCATGAGTAAAAACTAAATCTTCTTCTTCTTTTTTGTTTTCTATAAGATAATTATACAAATCCAATATATTCTTATTTCTTATTCTATCTATTGGTGAATTTAACCTCTTATTTTCTATATGGATATCCTTTACTAAATTTAGCTTATTTTCTAATCTTTCATCAAAAGGACAATCCTCAATATCAATAGCATGAATTTTTTTTAATCCCTTAGCAACTGCCTTAATTAACATAATTGGTCTTCTACGAACATTACGTGACAAAGCATCTTCTCCTAAAATTTTAGATGTTAATAAATATTGAAATCCCTTTTCTACTTTAAAAAAATGAATCTTAGGTACCGGAATTTTATCTTGAAGCCACTCTAGTTTTTCTTTCTCAGATATTAAATAGGAAGAATCATCATCAGGAGATATTTTTAAATAATACTCTTTTTCTTTTAATATATCTTCTATTTGAAATACATCACTTTCAGACCATCCCTTATTATTTTTTGTAATTTCACATCCATCTATAATTTCTCTTAATTCTAAAGGTAAATCATATTTCATAATATACACCCCATTTAAAATAATCTAATATATATTATGATTTATTGTTATTTATAATGTATTTTTTCTTATTAATTTAACTAATATTATAAAAATAAGAGAAAATGAAACCGATAATGTAGCTCAAAGAGGTAAATTAATAAGTTTGAACAAAAAATAAAGATACTTAAATTTAAGTATCTTTATTTTTTGTTCTAAAATTTCAACTATCCCATGTTTGGCAACAAAAAAAGTATAGTGAAAAAATGACATGCACTTCCTGCTAATACAAATAAATGCCATATAGCATGATTAAATTTTATTTTTTTATTTATAAAAAATATAGTTCCTACAGTATAAAAAATTCCCCCTAAAACTAAAAATACTATACTAATAGTACTTATAGTATTTATCAACGGTTTAATAGCTATTATTATCAACCATCCCATAACTATATATAAAATAGTTGACATTATAACAAATTTCTTCACAAAAAATATTTTAAACACTATTCCTATAAGAGCTATTCCCCATACTATTCCAAATATACTCCAACCAAGTTTTCCCCTCAAAGGTATTAATGTAAGAGGAGTATATGTACCTGCAATCAATAAATAAATAGAGGCATGATCAAATACTTGAAAAATATCCTTTACACTCCCTACAGGAAAACTATGATATAACGTTGAAGATAAATATAAAATAATTAATGTAGAACCATATATAGCAAAACTAACTACATACCATACATCTCCATAATTTGAAGCTAATACTACTAGAAGAGTTAAAGCTGCTATTGCAAATCCTAATCCTATACCATGTAATATAGAATTAGTTATCTCTTCTCCCTTTGAATATAATTTTTTAGTTTCCATATCTTTTTCCTCCCTACGAATATCTCAACAAATATATGAAAAACTATTATTTATATTTAATAGTTTACTTTATATATAATAGTTTACTTTATATATAATAATCTTAATTATATATCATTTGAACTCTTATTATAACCTTATATTATATTTATTTTTCTAAAACTTTTATTAAAAAAAATTTCATTATTAAACAATTCATATATTTTAATATTAATATCATCTTTATGAATACTCATAGTTCCATAACTAATAGGCAATTTGAACCTTCTTCTTCCTACACTGCCAGAATTGCAATATATAATATTATCCTTTTCTTTCAAATAAGGCTTGTGAGAATAACCATAAGCTATCACTTCAATATCTTCATTATTTGATATAAATTTCATCTTACAAAATATCTCCTATACTTTTCTATTTATTTTTTCTATAATATAGA
The DNA here is from genome assembly GCF_016820635.1 of Anaeromonas gelatinilytica. Lineage (GTDB taxonomy): Bacteria > Bacillota > Clostridia > Tissierellales > SIT17 > Anaeromonas > Anaeromonas gelatinilytica. Next base: position 29,067 of record NZ_WSFU01000017.1, read on the forward strand.
TTATAACCACAGATATAATATATAATCTATATAGAAAAATATATTCATACAATTATTTAGGAGGAACCTATGAAATTAAGAAAACCATTATTAGTATTTTTTATTGTAATTATAATAACAAGTATATTATTGTTTTCAAATGATGAAATTAATACTGCAAAAAAATTAGACAAAGACTATTTAATAGATAAATTAATTCTACAATCTGAACTGGATATATATTCTGAAAGCAATATTGAACTTACAGAAGAAGAATTCAATGGATTAGTAATTCCAAAACTAATGAATAAATTAAATTCAAAAGATATTTTCTTTAATATGAAATTTGAAAATTTATATCTATACTTAAACCAAGACAATATAAAATTAAAAGGAAAACTTAAGAATATTCCTAGCACAATAACTATGGATATAACAACTATAATAAAGGAAGATAAAATATATTTTGATTTAAATAATGTAAAAATAGGCAAATTACCAATCCCAAAATTAATTTTAAACCCTTTAGGATTATCTAAATCAGAAAAAAATTTATATATAGATAACTCTAATTTTAACGAAATAGATATAGTCGATATAAATATAAATGATAATAATCTAAAAATCATTTATAAAATTAATAATGATAAAGCTATTGAAAAATATATAGATACAGACCAAAAAGAATTTATAAATGATATTGTAATACTATTAGAAGATACTGAAGAATCAAGATCCCTAGCCAATAATATAATAAAAGCGATACTATTAACTAATTACAACAGAGAAATCCCAATAGAACTAATTAATACTTTGAAAAATGATTTTACTACTCTAGATAATAAAACTAAAACAGATTTGATTTTTACTATTATTAAATACAATGTAGAATATATATTAAATATTTTAAGATAATCAAAAAGGATAGCTTCTTATGCTATCCTTTACATCCGCAAATATTTGATATCTTTATATCCATTGTGAAATCACATTGAGAATCTAAGTCATTATATATTGTAGAAATTAAATTTAATACTTTATTTTTATTTCCCCTTATTGTTGTAGATAAGATATCTATATTGTATTCCAATTTCGAATCTCTTATTATATCTAAAACCCTATCAATATCCTTTAGATACTGTCCACTATTAATAGGTATAAAAGAAATTTCACAAGAGGCTATTTTTTCCATAGAACACATATGAAGCCACCTCTTTCATTATGAGAAAGTGCCTTTTCCTTCTCTATAGATATATCTTCTACATTAATTGATGGTGGTATAAAAAGACATTCTCTTTTATTCACTATTTTATTTTGATATATTCTAGTGAAATCTCCCATCGTCTTGAAATGAGCATATTTGAACACCGAATTCTTTTGAAAATCTTCTGAAAGATATAATTCTCCCCAATTACTGTCCTTATTTATTGTACCAATTAATACTTGTCCTTCTGATTTTATAACTCTAAATATTTCATCTAAAGCTTTTTCAGTATCCTCTACAAATTCAAAAGCTGCCATAGAAAAGGCTCCATCAAATTCATTATCATCAAATTTTAAATCATATATATCCATATTATAAAATTCAATATCAAGTTTCTTTCCTTTTGCCTTTTCTTTTGCTATATCTAACATTTCATCAGATATGTCTATCCCTACTACCTCATATCCTAATTTAGCTAATCTAATGCTGTAATTTCCTGTACCGCAACCTATATCTAATATTCTTTTACCTTCAAAGGGTAAAAAAAGATTAAAAGCACATTTTCTTTCAATCTCATCCACAAACTCTCCCAACTTTGTATCATACCAGGAATCATAGGTCTTTGCTTCGCTATCAAAAAACGCCATTTATATCCCATCCTTTGTGCTTATAGTAAATCTAGAATATGTCTTTTTATATTATTAAATTTATTTGTTGTTATAACATCACTGTTTCTAGGTTTTGATATATCAATTTTTATCTCTTCTTTTATTCTTGCTGGTCTATCAGACAAAATATATATCCTATCTGACAGAAATATCGCTTCCTCAATATCATGAGTTATAAATAATATTGAAGCTTCTAATCTATCTAATATATCCAGTAGCCAAGACTGCATCTTAGATTTAGTTATTGCATCTAAACCTCCAAAAGGTTCATCCAAAAGAATTATATCTTTTGAAAACATATATGTCCTCATAAGAGCTGCTCTCTGCTTCATCCCTCCAGATAATTGATGAGGATATTTATACTCAAATCCTTCTAGACCAAAAATCTCAAAATACTTTTTTACTTTTTCTCTAGCATCTTCTTTTCTTTCTCCCTTTATAATTAAAGGCATAGATACATTATCAATGATTTTTTTCCACGATAATAATAAATCTTTTTGATACATATAACTTACTCTTCCTGTTTTACCAGTAAAATCTTCTCCTTCAATATAAACCTTTCCACTATCCGGCTTTATTAACCCTGATATTATATTAAATAATGTACTCTTTCCACTACCACTTGGACCTAATATAGTTACAAATTCTTTTTCCCTTAATTCTATAGAAATATCATCTACTATAAGCAAATTTTCAAAACTTTTACTTACTCCTTTTATTAAAACCTTATTTTTCTGGCAAGAATTCATTAGTAAAAGCCTCTTCCACATCTAATTCATTTTCTATTAAGTCCCTTTCATACATCCAATTGGCGAAATTCGCCCACATTTCGGGCTTCATTTCACCCCATCTATCGACTTCTGCTTGATATTCATTTGCTAAATACTTTTGACTTTCTATTGCTATATCTCTGTCTATCTCACTATTATCCTTTAATAGAGATTCTACTGCATCCTCAGGATTTTCTATACTATATTCATAGCCCTTAGTTGTGGCAGCTAAGAATCTTTCAATTAATTCAGGTTCACCTTCTATTAATTCTTCATTTGCTATTATAGTAGGCGTATAAAAATCTAAATTTTCATCAAAGTCTTGTAATTTAATAAAATTAATAGGATCATTTTTAACTTCTGATGCTATTCCATCCCATCCATAATATATCCAAGTAAAATCCACATGCTCTTTTACCGCTGTAAAGAAATCTAAACTTCCTATATTAACCATATTCAATTCAGAAAAATTTCCTCCATCCTTATCCATAACCGCCCTTAACATAGCTTCTTCCATAAGGGCTCCCCATCCACCGTATTCTTTACCTTCAAAATCCTTAGGACTAGTTATCCCTTTTTCCTCTAAAGATGCAAATCCAGAAGTATTATGCTGTATCACTGCTGCAATTGCCTTTATAGGTAATGGTTTCTCTGCTGTTCTAGCATAAGTAACTTCCTCCTGATAACTAATACCAAATTCTCCTTGTCCAGATGCTATTAAATCAGCTGTACCTCCCTCAGAAGGTTGTATTATCTCCACATCTAATCCTTCTTCTTCATAATATCCCTTATCCTTTGCTACATATAAACCTGTATGATTAGTATTTGGTATCCAGTCTAATATAACTGTTACTTTTTCCAATTCTTCATTTTCTGCAGTATTATCTTCACTTTCACATCCCACTGAAATTGTTCCTAATATAGATATTATTATCATTAATGAAATTATCTTTTTCATGTTTAACACCTCTTATGATTTATTTTGTTCCTTTTCCCAGGGCATCAACATTCCTTGTAAAGTGGCAATAATTTTAAATAACATTATACTAAGAACCACTATTATAACTATCGCTCCAAAAAATTTATCCAAAGCAAAAGACTGCTTAACTCTTAGCATATAAACACCTAAACCCGACTTTCCCCCTAACCATTCTCCTATAATGGCTCCCATAATACTATATGTAGCCGCTATTCTCAACCCTGAAAAAAAACTGATTAATGTAGCTGGAAATTTCACCATCTTAAATATCTGAAATTTACTTGCTCCCATAGACTTTAACAAATTTAATAAATCCTTATCTACACTTTCCAAGCCATGAATTAAACTAACTAATATTGGAAAAAAACATACAAGCACTACTACAATTATCTTTGGAAGTTTACCAAATCCAAACCAAGCTGCAAATAATGGCGCTAAAGCTATTATTGGAACTGTTTGTGAAATTACTATTATGGGATATAATGCCTTTTTAATGATTTTTACATTGTCCATTAGTATTGCCAAGATAATTGATAATAAAATTGCTATTCCAAATCCTAAGGCAGCTTCTTGGACAGTTGTAATTACATGTTTCCATATATCTGGATGCATATCTGGAAAAGCTTTTATAATATCGGTAGGAGAAGGTAATATATACCTTTCTATCAAGCCTACTTGTACAATATATTCCCATAAAAAGATCAACACAACAAAGAATACTGTCGGTATTACTTTATCCTCTATACTTTCCCACCTTTTCATTCATTGTCACACCTTCTGATTTATAATCTATCTTAACTACAGATACAACTCTAGAAGCTCCTTCCTTTACACATATAGTCTGTGCTTCCTTAACTATATCTATTAATTTATCAAATTCACCCTCCATAGTTGTTTCCATAGGGCCTACTTCGTATTTCACCCCACAAGAATCAATATAATCTATAACTTTATCTACAACATCATATATATTTTCTTCCTTTACCATTGGTAAGATCTGTAAACTTACATTCACATTTGACATCTTATCCCTCCTTTAATAATACAAAAAATCCCTTCGTTATATAACGAAGGGGTGATATACTATCAGAAAATAAATTAGACAATATTCTCCCTTCGCTGGCATTATCCAGTGCAGGTTTTATGGGTCGAAACTAAATAAGTCTCCTCTCAGCTAATCTATACAGCTCCCCAGATTTCTATTATATTTCAACTTCATTCTATTACAATCCCATAACCTTGTCAATTAATAATACAGAAAGTTAACAAGTGCAATTCTCAATTAATAATAATGTTATAATTTATAGATAATAATAAATCAACATAAATTTAGGAGGTATTCTAATGAATAAAGAAGTAAAACTATACACCTTTAGTACTTGTCCTTTCTGTACTAAAGCTAAGAATTTATTAGATAAGGAAAATATCAAATATGAGGAAATAGAAATAAGTGATAACATAGAAGGATTAAATAGATTAGAAAAGTTTACTGGTTGTAATACTGTTCCTCAAATATTTGTAAATAAAAAATTTATTGGTGGATATGATGATCTAGTAGAATTATACAATGAAGGAAAATTCAGCAAAATATTTAAATGATAAAAACTCAGGATTTAATCCTGAGTTTTACTATTAATCAATGATATCTAAATACTTCTTTAATATTTCATCATCTTCTTTTCCAGATAAATAAAAGGTTACCTTAGTATCACCTTTCAATGTATTAACATCTTTTATATTTAAAATATTCTTTAAATGATTTATAGTTCCAGCATTTCCATCTATTATATCTATATGCTCAGGAACTATTCTTTTAAAATATTCTCTATAAAAAGGAAAATGAGTACATCCAAGAACAATAGTACTATAATCCTTTAGATTATATGAAGATAACTTCCCCTTTAAATAAGGAATAATAATGTCTTCATCAAATATAAAATTCTCTGGAAACTCTACTAATTTAGGTAATGGTAATGGTTGTACTATATCTTCTGAATTTAATTTAGTTACTAAATCATTAAATTTCTTTTCTTTGAGAGTCAAAGAAGTAGCTGTAACTAATACCTTTTTACCTTCACTTTTCTCTACTGCTGGTTTAACTGCAGGTTCCATTCCTATAATTGGAAATCTATATTTCTCCCTTAAATCCTTGACGGCAATACTTGTAGCTGTATTACAGGCTATAACTAATGCATCAATATTCTTCTTAGCTAAAAATTTAACTACATCAAATATATATTCCCTTACTTCTTCCTTAGGTTTAGTTCCATAAGGAACATTAGCAGTATCCGCATAATATATGTATTCCATATTAGGTAATTGTCTTAAAGCTTCCTTTAAAACAGTAATACCTCCAACTCCTGAATCAAATATTCCAATTTTCATAATTACCTCCAAAATCAATCCTGTATACCATATTATGATTGCATATTATAATTAAGACAAACTTATTTAATATAATTTCCTTAAATAAGTTTTCTAATCATATTATTAATTATATTTTCATTTTTAAAACCTATAGACTTATCCACAGAATTAATAATCTTCTAAAATCCATTTATGTTATTTCCATTCCTAACATCATTTCACACATAACTATTAATCTACTGTCGTCCATTATATCATAAAAACTATCTATATTCTACTCAATCAAAATATCTATAATGACCTATTATCCTACCTTCCTCACTCCAATACAATAAATGATTAACTTCCTGAGGATAATCTTTTGCATTATGTATTATATATGGAACACCATCTTTTCCTTTTTTATCTGAAACAATAGCTATATGATCGGGTTTTTTTAATACAACTAAATCTCCAGGCTGCCATTGACTTAAATTATCATAATCATTAGGAATTACATCTATAGTTAAACTTTTGCCATATTTCTCAAAAAAAATGTGCTGATTCTTCACCCTTCTAAAATCTATATTTGAATCGGGATTTCCATTAATTCTAGGATAATCTTCTAAACTGTCCCTTATGTCTTCATCTATTAATAACTTTAAATCATATCCAGCATTTTCATATGCTCTCCAAATTACATCGGTACATACGCCCTCATATTCTGGAGGATAACCTCCTTCATAATACCCATTTTTATATACCGTTTTATTTTTTATTTCTTGTCTAGCTCCAGATAATATATCTTCTACATCATTTATGCCATCCTTATCTTTATCTTTTAAAGTACCTATATTTTTTATATAAAATCCTGGTTGTAATATATATAATGGCTCTTGTTTTAATGCGTAACTCATAGTCAAAATTAATGATATGAATATAATGATTATTACATTTACAGATTTAAATCTCATTGATTTCCTCCTAACTCATATTAATTTTTACCTTAAACATACACTTTTCCTTCATTCTAAATTTAGGCTCATTTAATTTTAATATTATACAAATTGAAGTATTTATATATTATTATTATTTATGTATAACTATTAATTTTCTGTAATATTCCTCTTTTAAAATAATACTATTTATTAAAGGAGGAATGTATATGGGAAATGTAGTGGAACATTATGGGATTTTATCATTAATCCCTCCACTTATAGCAATTTTATTAGCATTTAAAACAAAACAAGTTCTACCATCATTATTTGCAGCAATTTTTATAGGATCTACTATTATTCACGATGGAAATATATTTACAGGTTTCTCCAAAACTATCGAAAAATATATAGCAGGTTCTGTAGCCGATGAGTGGAATGCAGGAATTATTATATTCGATATTGCTTTGGGCGGCATGATAGGAATAATAGCTAAATCAGGAGGTTCTAAAGCTATAGCTGAATGGTTAGGAAAAAAAGCAAGAACTGCTGAAAAAGCTATGGCATCTGCTTGGGCAATGGGACTAATTATATTTTTCGATGATTATTCTAACACCTTATTAGTTGGTAATACCATGAGACCTTTAACTGATGATCATAAAATATCTAGAGAAAAACTTGCCTTTCTTACAGATTCAACTGCAGCACCAGTTGCCAGTATGGCATTAATATCTACTTGGATAGCCTATGAAATGGGATTATTAAGGGATTCCTTCGCAGTTATAGAAATAGAAGTAAATACTTATTCTGCTTTTATACAATCTATTCCTTTTAGATTCTATAGCATAATTATGTTAGGATTTGTACTTATGATTTCTCTAACAGGTAGAGACTATGGCCCAATGCTTAAAGCTGAAAGAAGAGCTAGAAAAGAAGGAAAACTAATTGAAGATGAAGCTACTCCTCTTGCTTCTAAGGAACTTACTGACATGAAAATAAAAGAAGATACTCCTTTAAGAGCATACAACGCTATTATTCCAGTCATTACTGTTGTTATTATGGTTATTATAGGATTATATATTAACGGTCGTGGAACTGTCTTAGCTGGAGAAGATACTGAACTTATAGCTAGACTTAATGAATCTCCTTATACTTTCACTGTCATTCGTGACGTGATAGGTAATGCTAATGCCGCAGTAGCAATGATGTGGGCTTCCTTCTTAGGTAGTATTGTTGCAATGATATTAGTTTTAGCCCAAAGAATTTTAACATTTAAAGAAACCATTGAAGCTTGGGTTGATGGAGCAAAATCTCTTATTATGGCTATAATGGTTCTTGTATTAGCATGGGGAATTGGTAGTATATGTTCTGACTTAGGAACTGCGAATTATCTTGTTGGAGTATTAGATGGTAAAATATCAGCTAATATATTACCAATGTCTGTTTTTATTTTAGGTGCATTAATAGCTTTTTCAACAGGTACTTCATGGGGCACTACAGCAATTCTTATGCCTATAGCTGTTCCTTTAGTATATAACTTAAGTGGTGGAGATACAGGTGTAATATTATATGCTACAATAGGTGCTGTATTTACTGGAGCTGTTTTTGGAGATCACTGCTCTCCTATATCCGATACTACCATAATGAGTTCTATGTCTTCTGCTTCGGACCATATAGACCATGTTAAAACTCAAATGCCTTATGCATTAACCGTTTCAGTAATTGCTCTTATTACTGGATATTTACCTGCTGCCCTATTAGGTATAAATCCTGCTATATCTCTAATTACGGGTCTTATATTAGCCTATCTGACAGTAAGATTCTACGGTAAAAAAGTTTCAAATTAAAATAATTAAATGTAATAACCTTAAAATAATTTTTAATAGAGTAGATAGTATATATTATCCACTCTATTTTTTATATAACTATTTACTTATTTATTGTATAATATGATAAAATAAGTAGGAAGAAAATTAATGCAAAGCAGGTGATTATATGTTTGATATTATTTTTTCAGGACTATCCTCAATTTTTAGATATCTTTTTATTCTTTTAATATATCTTTTTATGTTTGGAATAATTCGATTAATCTATTTAGATATTAAGGGAATTAAAAATAAAGAAATAAGAGGAAATACATATTTAAAACTTATAAATAGAAAAGATTCTCTTCCATTTAAAGTGGATGAATTTTATTCATTAGTATCTAATGTAACTATAGGTAGATCAAAAAATAATAAAATTATTATTAAAGATCCTTATATATCAAAAAAACATGCTAAAATAATCAAAGAAAGAAATCAATATTTTATAGAAGATTTAAATAGCGCAAATGGAACATTCTTGAATAGTGAAGAAATAATGGATGCAGCTATATTAAAAAATGGTGATATTATAACAATAGGAAGTATAAATTTTCTATTTGTAACTGAACAATAAAGAGGTGTTTTTATGGCTACTCGTAAAGTTAATTTTAAGCGCCCACAAAACTTTCTTTTTTTCTTAAACTTATTAAGTCTATCATTAGTTATACTCTATAATAAGAGCTTTGATAGATTATCAGTTGGAGTTGTTGTTGGGCTTACACTAACAATATATATATCTAATCTATTACTCCTTAAAATTTCATCAGGAGATCATTATCTTCTCCAAATTGTAAGTATGATGATGAGTTTAGGGATAATAATGATTTACCGTATAAACCCCGAACTAGGTTTTACACAAGTTATATGGTATGTGATAGGTATTATGACTTTTTATTTGACATATTTTATTATTAAAAAAATAACATTTTGGCCAAAGTGTATGAAACTCTATATTGGAGCATCATTCTTATTATTTTTATTAACTTTAATCTTTGGTAGTACAATCAAAGGAGCAACTAACTGGATACAAATAAGAGGACATACATTTCAACCAGTAGAGGTTATAAAGATTCTTTTTGTTTTCTTTCTAGCATCCTATTATGTAAATAGAAATAAATTTGAAAACAAATATATTTTATCAATTATAGTTTATCTTCATATTGGATTTTTATTTATTCAAAAAGATTTAGGCTCTGCAATGCTATTTTATATGGTTTTTATTGTAATATTTTATGTTTATGAAAATGACAGAAAATTTATATTAATAAATATTATAGCAGCTATTTTAATGGCAATATTAGGTTATTTTGCCTTTGGGCATGTTCAAATAAGGGTAGAAGCTTGGTTAAATCCGTGGAGTGATATATCTGGTAACGGTTATCAAATAACCCAATCTTTATTCGCTATAGCTGAAGGAGGTTTTCTAGGAAAAGGAATTGGAAATGGGTATCCTTCTTTTATACCAGAAGTACAAACTGACTTTATATTTTCAGCGATATGTGAAGAATTAGGTATTCTTACTGGTATAGCTGTTATAATGTTATTTTTAATATTAATTTATAGAGGTATTAAAATCTCCTTAGAGCAAAAAAATCAATTTTATAGAATAGTTGCCTTGGGAATAACACTTACCTTAGGATTTCAAACTTTTATAATATTGGGAGGAGTTACGAAACTTATACCTCTTACAGGAATCACTCTTCCCTTTTTAAGTTATGGAGGTAGTTCACTAGTCATGAGTTTTGCAGCTTTAGGAATATTACAAGTTGCCTCAGAATATATTTACTCAGAACAGGAGGAGAATTATGAACAAGGAACAAAAGAGGATAATTAAAGTACTCTTTCTCTTAAGTATATTATTTATTTCTCTAATAGTATACTTAACCTATTTTGAGCTTTTTCGAGCAGAAGAAGTTAAAAATAGTAGCTATAATAAAAGACCTGCTAATGATGAATATGTCCTTAGAGGATCAATATATGATAGAAATAAAACTTTATTAGCATATAGTACTAAATCAAATGATGATGCCCAAGTACGTAACTATGAATACAATAATTTATATAGTCATATTATAGGATATTATGACAATATATATGGTCAATCAGGATTAGAAAAATCATATAATTCTGCCCTTTCTGACAGTAATGTTATAGATGATGTTAAAAATGTCTTTTTTCAAGTTTTAGATAATTTCAAGATTAATGAAGAAAACATACCTTTAATTAAAGAATCTCAAGGGCATAGTTTAGTTTTGACTATTGATCATGCTTTACAACAATATACAAAAGAACAATTAGGTAATAGAAAAGGCTCTATAGTAGTTATGAATCCTAAAAATGGAGATATTCTTTCAATGGTAAATTATCCTGATTTTAATCCAAATGATTTAAGTAACAATTGGGAAAAAATATCTTCTGATGAAGAAAATCCATTAATAAATAGAGCTACTGAGGGATTATATACTCCAGGATCAATATATAAAATTATAACTACTACTGCTGCCTTAGAAACTGAAGGTATTGACACCCAATTTAACTGTGAAGGTGAAATTAATATTGGAGGATTTATATTAAAAGACCAAAGTGCCCATGGTAATGTAAATTTATCTGAAGCCTTAATAAAATCTTGTAATGTTAGTTTTGGACAAATTGGTGTTCAATTAGGTCAAGATAATTTAAACAATATTTCGGAAAAATTTATGTTCAATAAAAAAATTCCTTTTGATATAAATACTAAAAAATCTATCTTCCCTAAAAATAAAATGGATAAAGCGGAAATAGGAAGTACAAGTATTGGACAAGGAAAATTAGAAGTCACTCCACTCAATATGGCTCTAATGACTTCAGCAATAGCAAATAATGGTGAAATGATGACTCCTAATCTTGTAAAAAGTGTTATTAATTCTAATGGTACCATAATAGAAGAATCTGAACCTAAAGTATTATCTACTGTCACTACCTCTGAAATAGCAAATAATATAACCGAAATGATGGTAGATGTAGTAAATCAAGGAACAGGAACTCAGGCAAAGATAAATGGTATAAATGTTGCTGGAAAAACGGGTACAGCCCAAAATTCAGGTAAAGATCATGTATGGTTCGTTGCTTTTGCTCCAGCTGAAAATCCTCAAATTGCAATATCTGTATTGTTAGAAAATAATGGTGGTAGTGGTGGTGCTAATGCAGCTCCAATTGCAAGAAACATTATTATAAAAGCTTTGAATAATATACAACAATAATCAAAATTTTATTTTATAAATAGTTGACAATTAATATTATTTTTATTAAAATCAAATTTAGTATGTACTGTGAAAATATTTTCCCGGAGGCCTCCAATGGAAAAATACCAAATAATTAAAATTCTAAGCAACAATGTTGTATTAGTAGAAAAACAAAATAAAGATTATATTCTTGTAGGTAAAGGAATAGGTTTTGGAAAGAAAAAAGGTCAATTAATAAGTAATACTCAAGCTATTGAAAATACCTTTATTTCCTTAGAAGCTGTAGATTCAGGAGAATTCAATGATATGATATCTAATGTTGATCCTAAAATAATTGAATTAACTCAAAAAATTGTATCAATGATTTCTAATGAAACTAATAAGCAATTAAACCCTCATTTTCATTTAGGTTTAATTGACCATATTAATTTTGCTATAAAACGCTTAAAAGAAGGAATCGAGATAGTAAATCCTTTTTTATCAGAAACTAAACTACTCTACCCTATGGAATATGATTTAGCTAAAAGATCAGTAAAAATACTTAAAGAAAATTTAAATATAGATATTCCCGAGGCTGAAATTGGATTCATAGCATTTCATATATATGGTGCAAATAATAATAAATCAAAAAATGATGCCCTTGAGAGTTCTAAAATCATTAATAAAATAATTCATTTTATTAAAATAAAACTTAATTTAAATTTAGATGAAAATTCTTTAGATTATATTAGATTTATCACTCACCTTAAAGGCGTATTAGATAGAAGTAAAAAAAATAAAAATATAAAAAATATATTTTTAAAACAATTAAAAAAAGATATAACATATGAGTATAAAATTGCTTATGATATGTCAGAAATTATCAAAAAAGATTTAAATATAAAAATCACTGAAGACGAAATAGGATTTATTGCAATTCATTTATATAAATTAAATAATTCATAATTCTATTAGCGTGTTACTGATTCGATCAGGCATGAGCTAAGGATTTTATATAATAGTTATTTATCATTATGGAAATAACTATTATATACCTTAGTTCATGTCTTTTTATTATTTAAAATATCTTAGGAGGTAAAATTATGGGTAATGTAAAAAATAATATTTTTTCTACTTTACAAAAAATAGGTAAATCATTAATGATGCCTGTTTCTGTACTTCCTGAAGTATCAGCCTCAGAAAAGGCAGTTGAAGTACTAAAAGCCTTAGGAGATTCTAAAAATATAAAAAATATAGATGCATGTATCACTAGATTAAGATTAAATCTCTATGACTCTTCTATAGTAGATAAAAAAAGGCTTAAAAATCTAGGTGCATCAGGAATAATGGATGCTGGTGGAGAAAATATTCAAGTAATCTTTGGTACAGAATCAAATCAATTAAAAGAAGAAATAAAAGACATAATGTCTGTTGGTGATACACAAGCTATAAAAATTAAAGATGATAATAATTTATCTGAAAAATCTACAACTAATAAATCCTGTAAAACTCCTATCTCTACTGAAGGAGAAATAATATTGAAATCACCTTTATCTGGTAAATTGATAAAGATAGAGAATGTACCAGATGAAACTTTTGCACAGAAATTTTTAGGCGATGGAATAGCCATTGATCCTACATCTGGGACAATAACTGCTCCTATTAGTGGAAAAATTGCACAATTATTTGAAACAAAACATGCAATTGGTATAATCACTAATGAAGGCATAGAAATTTTAATTCATATTGGAATTGATACTGTACAGTTAAAAGGTGAAGGCTTCAAATCCTTCGTATCTCAAGGTGATACTGTAAAAGCTGGAGATAAATTAATAGAGTTTGATTTAGACTTTGTTAAAAATAAAGCTAAATCAATGATTACTCCAGTAATAATTACAAATATCAATGACTTCAAAGATTTCGAAGTATTACCTGAGGGTAAAGTAAATAATAATGAAAATTTATTAAGAATTAAACTATAATCAAATTAATCATTAGGAAGTCATAATTTATTATGATTTCCTTTAGATATATTAAAACTTAGGAGGTATTTAAAATGGAAAAAACTATAATAGTATCTAATGAATCAGGACTTCATGCAAGACCTGCAGGTTTACTTGTTAGCAAGGCAAAAAATTATGCGTCAGATATTCAAATTAAATATCAGGACAAGATTGTAAATGCAAAATCAATAATGAATTTATTGAGCCTTGGTCTGAGTAAAGGTTCTGAAATAACTATAATAACTAAGGGCGATGATGAAGAAAAAGCCCTTAATGAATTAGTTGATCTATTAGAAAATCAACTTGATTAATAAAAGGAGGACTTATGATGTTTACAGGTACTAATGCATCACCAGGTATCACCTTAGGAAAAGCTTTAATAGTAAAACATGAGGAACTAGTGATTGAAAAAAAAGATATAAATTCTGTAGATGAAGAGTTAAAAAGATTTGATGATGCAATGGAAAAGTCTATAGAAGAATTAAATTCTGTCAAAGAAAAGGCCTTAAAAGATCTAGGTAAAGAAGAAGCAGAAATATTTGAAGCCCATCTAATGGTATTGGATGATCCAGAACTAATTAAAAGTACTAAAGATAAAATTACTAATGAAAATTTAAATGCTGAATATGCATTTAAAGAAATAATCAATCAATTCATAACTATATTTGAATCTATGGAAAATGAATATATGAGAGAAAGAGCTGCAGATATAAAAGATGTATCTGATAGAGTCTTAAGACATTTGTTAGGTAAAACTATAATAGATCTTGCAACTCTAGAAGAAGAAGTTATATTAATTGCCCATGACCTTACACCATCAGATACTGCTACAATGAACAAGGACAAAGTATTAGGATTTTTAACCAATACTGGAGGTAGAACCTCCCATACAGCTATAATGGCTAGAAGTTTAGAAGTTCCTGCAGTAGTTGGACTTAAAAATATAACTGAAAAGGTAAACAATGAAGACTATATAGTATTTAATGGCGATTCAGGAGAAGTTATTATTAATCCTGACGAAAAGACTATTGAAAAATATAAAAAGCTAAAATTAAATTATGAAAAAATGAAAAAAGAACTAGAATCCCTGAAAGGAAAAGAAAGCATAAGCACTGATGGAAGAAAAGTAGAATTAGCTGGAAACATTGGTACTCCTAAGGATATTGATGGATTAAAAAATAATGACGCCGAAGGTGTTGGACTATATAGAACAGAGTTTCTATATATGAATAGAGATAACCTTCCTACAGAAGATGAGCAATATGAATCCTATAAAAAAGTTCTAGAATCAATGAATCCAAATCCAGTAGTAATAAGAACTTTAGACGTAGGTGGAGATAAAAATCTACCATATCTTGAATTTGAAAATGAAATGAATCCTTTCTTAGGATATAGAGCAATAAGACTTTGCCTTGATAAAAAAGACATTTTTATAACTCAATTAAGAGCCCTTCTAAGAGCAAGTAATCATGGGAATCTTAGAATCATGTTCCCTATGATATCTAGTTTAGAAGAACTATTAGAAGCTAAGAAAGTTTTAGAAGGTGTAAAGGCAGATCTAAACAATGAAGGTATAGAGTACTCAAAAGATATTGAAGTCGGAATGATGATAGAAGTTCCTTCTGCAGCTATAATTAGTGACATATTAGCAAAACATGTAGATTTTTTCAGTATCGGAACAAATGACCTTATTCAATATACTACCGCAGTAGATAGAATGAATGAGAAAATAAGCTACCTATATAGACCATTTAATCCAGCTGTATTAAGACTTATAAAAATGGTAATATATAATGGTCATAAAGAGAATATTTGGGTAGGTATGTGTGGAGAAATGGCAGGAGATCAAAAATTAATCCCTATATTGCTAGGTATGGGACTAGATGAATTCAGTATGAGCCCAATATCCATACTGTCAGCAAGAAAATTAATTCGTTCATTAAAATATGAAGATGCTAAAGAAATTGCCAACAAAGTTGTAAATATAGGAACAGCTAAAGAAATAGAAGAATATATGGAAAAAGTCCTTGATTAATCAAGGACTTTTTCTCTATTTAAATTTCTACTATCCCCTTTTATTAATACTTATTTTAGATTAAAATAATACATAGACATTAATTAAAATAATAAGTATAGAATCCTGGAGGTAAATGAATGATAAAACGTAAATTAAAAGAAATAGAAAATATGATCAAAGGACAAGAACTGAATAATGAATATAATGATGTATACATTAAAGGGGTATCTACTGATACTAGAACTATAAAAAATGAGCAATTATTTATTCCTATAATAGGTGAAAATTTTGATGGACATGAATTTATAAAAAAAGCAATAGAAAATGGAGCCATTGCTACTCTTTGGGATAAAAAACATCCAATACCTGACATCGACTTCCCTTTTATATTAGTAGATAATACACTAAAGGCAATACAAAATCTTTCTAAAGCATATAGAGATCAATTAGATATAAAAGTTGTAGGAATCACTGGATCTAACGGTAAAACTTCTACAAAAGATATATTATCAAGTATTTTAAACACTAAATATAAAACTTACAAAACACAAGGAAACCTAAATAACGAATTAGGTGTACCTTTAACGCTTTTATCTTTAGAAGAAGACATAGATTTCGCAGTTATTGAAATGGGCATGTCTAGTCTAGGAGAAATCGAATTATTAACTAATTTAGCTTCTCCTAATGTAGCTATCATTACAAATATAGGTACCGCTCATCTACAAGAGTTAAAAACTAAAGACAATATTATAAAAGCTAAACTAGAGATAGTAAAAGGTCTGAAATCTAATGGATTATTTGTATATCATGGTGATGATAGAGATTTGAAAAATGCAGTAAATACTTTAGACATTCCTCAAAAACAAATAACATTTGGCAAAAACGATACAAATGATTATGTGGTGAAAATGCTCTCATGTAATATAGATGGATTGAATTTTAAAATAAAAAGTATTGATTCTCCAAAATTATTCTTGCCAATGTTAGGTAATCATCAAATATTTAATGCTTCATCTGCCATTGCAGTGGCAAGGCATTTTGGATTATCCTTTGACATGATAAATAAAGGTCTAACAAATATAGAACTAACAGGAATGAGAAGTGAACTCATCCATGGAAATGGATTTGATATATTAAACGACTCATATAACTCAAATCCCGATAGTACTAAGGCTGCACTAAATACTATAACTTCTCTAGACAATTATACTCAAAAAATTATTGTATTTGGAGATATGTTAGAACTAGGAGAAGAAGAAATTAATATGCATAAAGAAATAGGAAAAAAGATTGATTTTACTAAAATAGATTATTTATTCACATTTGGTGACTTAGCAAAATATGCAGCAGAAGAAGCAAAAAACAAAACATCAAAAGAAAAAGTTCTTTCATTTAATGATAAATCTAAATTAATCGATACACTTAAAGAAATTTTAAAAGACAATTCCATTATTTTATTAAAAGGATCTAGAGGAATGAAATTAGAAGAAATAGCAAAAAATCTGTTAAGTTAAAACTTAACAGATTTTTGCTTTATAATGAAGTCTTCAATTTTTTTTCATTATTAAATCTTGAAAGAGCAAATTGAATAAGCATATCTATTAATTCCGTATAATCTATACCACTTACTTCCCATAATTTAGGATACATACTTATTCTAGTAAATCCAGGAATAGTATTTATTTCATTAACAACTATTTCATCGTTTTCCTTAACAAATACATCTAAACGAGCCATTCCTTTACACGCTAATGCTTTAAAACTTTTTATAGAACATTCTTGAATTCTTTTAATCTGTTTTTTAGAAAACTCAGCAGGAATTTGAAGTCTAGCACCCTTTTCATCTATATATTTAGCCTCATAGGAATAGAAATCATCACTAGGTAATATTTCTCCTGGTAATGAAGCTATAGGCTCAGTATTCCCTAACACTGAACATTCAATTTCTCTTCCAATTATATTTTCTTCGATTATAATTTTAGTATCATATTCAAATGCTAACCTTATAGCCTTATCAAATTCTTTCTTATTTTTAGCTTTACTAATTCCTACTGAAGATCCTAAATTAGCAGGTTTTATAAAAACAGGCATTCCTAATTCTTTCTTTACATATTTATAGTCTATGTCTGTATCCTCATTTTCATATACTAAAAATTTAGCTATTGGTATTCCTGAATCTCTAAGCAACCTTTTCATAACATCCTTATCCATACCAACAGCTGACCCCAATACATCAGCTCCTACAAAAGGAATATTAGCTAATTTTAACAACCCTTGAACAGTTCCATCTTCACCATATGGTCCATGTAAAACTGGAAATACAACATCAATTTTTCCTAATGTTTTATTATCCTTTATACTTAATAATTGATTAGAATTTTCTCCCATTATTAATGCAAGAGGTTTATCAGATCTATTTAATTTAATTAATTTAGGATCATCACTATTTAATAAAACATTAGAATCCTCTATTAAATACCATTTACCTTCCTTATCTACTCCTATCAATACTATCTCATATTTTTCCTTATCTATAGCTTCTATTATATTTATAGCCGATTGTAAAGAGACCTCATGTTCTGCTGATTTACCTCCAAAAATAATACCTACTCTAACTTTACTCAAAATTATATACCTCCATTTCATTGCATTACAACATATAAATATTTCTCTCATATAAAATATTATCACATCTATTACAGTTAGTATATTAATATATATATATATACTAATTATATATTAATTTATTGAAGGTATTATGTAAATCTATTTTTTATAAATATATGTTTTAAAAATAGATATTTTATTTAATTTAGAACATTAATCCAAAAACTATACTCCCTACAACAAGCACTATTCCTCCACCTATTCTTGAAGAAATTTGTCCATAAGATATTAGCCCCATTCTCTTAGATGCACCTAAAACTGCTATATCTCCAGATCCTCCTCTATTTGCCATACATAATCCTGCTGTAACTGCAGTATCTACTGGGAAGAATCCTACAAAATATCCAACTATAGCACTCCCTAATACTGCACCAATAACTACAAAAGACGCTATAAATACATTTGAAAGAGTAATTGCCTCCACTAGTTCTCCTAAGTCTGTATATGCAATACCAACTCCAGCCATTATTACCCACATAAACTGTCCAGTAAAGAATTTTTGTAGTTTCTTAGCTCCACTTCTTAACTCTTCAGGAATCAATCCTAAAGCATTAAATACAGCTACAAATATAACCATATATGCAAAATGATGTATTACTATTCCACCTATTGATGGAAGTAAATGTTTTGCAAATAATCTTCCTAATGAATAGAACATTGTAGCTAATATTAATCCTGATGCAACGTCTCTATGAGTAGTTGGTATTTCACTATTGTCTTCATCAGTTAAAAGAGTCTTAGAATTTCTAATTATTTCTTCACCATCTCCTGTTAAAGAAGGTCTCATTTCCCCAAGTTTATTTAATAATGCTCCTATAAATATTGCTACGATATTTGCTATAGTAAGTATTGAAATCGCAAAAGAATAATATGCATCTCTAGGTTGTCCTGTTACCTCTTCCCATATTTCACTTAGAGGAATGGCACCTGCTCCATTTCCACCACCCATAACTGGTAAAACATATTTTATTGCAACTTCTTTAAATGGAACACCAACTACAAGTCCTGCTAATCCTCCAAATATAAAAGCAAAAGCAAGTCCACCTAAAATTGCTGGAACATATCCTATAAAAGATCTCACTAATAATTTCCTATTTACTGCTAATATTGATCCTGTTATTAACACACTAATAAATAATGTTAAAAAATCTGAGTCCCCCATAAAATTTCCTACAGAGTCAACATATTCCTCAGGTAATATACCTTTATATACTAAAAATGCTGAACCTAAAAACGCTAAAATTGAGCCCCCGCCTATATATTCTTTCCATATAGGTATCCTATCTCCTATTTCTCCAAATACAATTCCAAGTAAAAACAATACTGCAAATCCACCAGCTAAATCAGATGATAACGTTCCTGTAGCCATTCCTGCAACTATTACAATTATAAAGATAGCAAATAAATGTACAGGCATACCAAAAAGCTTTAACCCTTTTCCCGACTTAATCTTTTTTACACTTTCCATTTCTACACCCCACTAATTATTTTTTTATATTTTATAAATTTAAAATATTATAATAAAAAAGGTCAACTTAGGCACAAATACCTAAGTTGACCTTTTTCAAGCTAAGTTAATTAACTTTCTTAAACAAAATCAACATTCAAATTAATATTAAATTTTATATAAAATTCAAAGCTATCATAAAATGGCCTTTGCAAACCCTTTCATGCTTAGCAACATAACAATTATATTGAATTTCTTGTTTTTTGTCAACAATCTTATGCAATAATCAGAGATTTCGCATCAAATTTCCAGTAAAAAATTTAATTTTACTTAAATTGTACTTGATTA
>NZ_WSFU01000121.1 GCF_016820635.1 Anaeromonas gelatinilytica
GCAGGTTGAACAGGGAAGATTATTAGAAATGATAATCAAAATTAAAATTTATAGGTTTTTATAGAAAATTATAGATTTTATGCAACGGCTCAAGCTATACACCAGAATTAATAGAAGGCTTTATCAAGAGATATGATGAATTACCTGTTAGAGAACTTTGGCTCGTAGACATAGAAGAAGGGAAAGAAAAATTAAAAATCGTAAGTAACCTTGCAAAGAGAATGGTAGAAAAAGCAGGAGTACCTATTCAAATATATACTACCTTAGATAGAAGAGAAGCTCTACCAGGGGCTGACTTCGTAACCACACAGCTTAGAGTAGGTCTTTTAGATGCAAGAATCAAGGATGAAAGAATTCCTATAAGCCATGGCTTAATAGGACAAGAGACTAATGGTGCTGGAGGAATGTTTAAAGGATTAAGAACTATACCTGTAATACTCGATATCAATAAGGATATATCCGAATTGTGTCCAGATGCTTGGATGATCAACTTTACAAATCCATCAGGAATGGTAACAGAGGCTGTTTTAAGATATGGTAGTACAAAAAAAGTAATCGGACTATGTAATGTTCCTATTGGTATGGAAATGGGAATTGCAAACCTTTTAGACGTAGACCACAACAGAGTAAGAATTGATTTTGCTGGATTAAATCACATGGTATTTGGCTTAAATGTATATTTAGATGGAAAGAATATTACGGAAGAAGTAGTAAATAAGATAGCTGCTGGAGAAATGGAAGCTATTGTTAATAATATTATCAATATAGAATGGGCATCAGAGTTTATAAAAGGCTTGAGTGTGATTCCTTGTCCGTATCATAGATATTATTTCAAACAAGATGAGATGTTAGAAAAAGAATTAGAAGAATTTGCAAAGGGAGAAACAAGAGCTGAGGTTGTAAAACGTCTAGAAGCAGACTTATTTGAATTATACAAAGATCCAGACTTAGATATTAAACCACCTCAATTAGAAGAAAGAGGAGGAGCTTATTATAGTGATGCTGCCTGTAGATTAATCAACTCCATCTATAATGATAAGAAGGATATTCAACCAGTAAATACAAGAAACAATGGAGCTATAGCTGGTATTCCGGTGGACTCAGCAGTAGAAGTAAGCTGCATTATTACAAAAGATGGTCCAAAGCCTATGGCTATAGGAGAACTTCCAGTGCAGGTAAATGGTCTAATTCAGCAGATCAAATCCTTTGAAAGAATGGTAATTGAAGCAGCTATTACAGGAGATTACAACACTGCAATGGTAGCAATGACAATCAATCCATTGGTTTCATCGGACAAAATGGCCAAGATTCTTTTAGATGAGCTGTTAGAAGCCCACAAGGAATATTTGCCTAAATTTAAAGCTTATTTTGAAGCTAAATAAATCAACAAAAAGCTGAAATTATATAGTGAAATACGATGCTATATAATATCAGTTTTTTATTTGTCCTATTTGCCAAATATGCGACTTGTCAAGATAGATTTCAAATGATAAAGGAAAAATCACTATTCCATGTTGGAAAAAGTGCTTCTAATGGTTGTTTTTTAACTAGGATATAAAAAAGATGCTCAAAAGCATCTTTAAAATATATATTAATTATTCTTCTCTTCTTCAATCTTTTCAACTAGTTCATTTAAATAAATCCATCTTTGCATTTTCTCATCCAGTTGACATTCAAGCTCTTTCTTTTTCTCTAAAAGCTCTTGAAGTACTATATAGTCTGATGTAGTGCTCGCAATTTTTTCTTCTATATCTTCAATTTTTTCTTCTAGATTTAAAATTATATCATCTATTTCATCATATTCTCTTTGTTCATTATAAGATAATTTTAAAGATTTTTTATTGTTTTTATTCTCTTTAGAATGATCTTTTTTAGAGCCTTCCAATTTATTTTTCTTTTTTTCAAAAAGAGTATCTATTCTTTTGTTTTCATTATCCTTAAAAGCAGTATAATTTCCCGTATGTTGTGCTATCTTTCCTTCCCCTTCAAATAAAAATATCTTCTCTGTCATTTTATCTAAAAAGTATCTATCATGAGATACAGAAATAACTGCCCCTTTAAAATTTTCTAAATAGTCCTCTAATATTGTAAGAGTCTCTATATCTAAATCATTAGTAGGCTCATCTAATAATACATTAGGTGCTTCCATCAATACCCTGAGAAGATGTAACCTCCTCTTCTCCCCACCAGATAACTTTGATATATAAGTCCATTGAAGGTCTCCTGGAAATAAGAATTTCTCCATCATTTGTGAGGCTGTTATCTTATCTCCATCAGCTGTAGGAATGTATTCAGCACCTTTCTTTATATATTCTATAGCTCTAAGGCTATCATCTATATAATATGTCCCCTGGGAAAATATACCTACCTTCACGGTTTCACCTATATCTACTGTTCCCTTATCTGGAGTAACTCTTCCTGTTATTATATTTATAAGTGTAGATTTACCTACTCCATTAGGACCTATAATTCCAACTCTATCATCTCTTAAAACTGTATAACTAAAATCTTCAATTATTTTTTTATTTCCATAACTTTTTGATATATTCTTAATTTCTATTACTTTCTTTCCTAACCTTCTACTACCAACAGATATATCAATCTTTTCATTCGATGTACTTATTTTCTCTTCTTTAAGTTTTTCAAACCTTTGTATTCTGGCTTTTTGCTTTGTTGTTCTAGCCTTAGCTCCAGTTCTTATCCACTTTAACTCCTGGTTATATAATCTTTCTCTCTTTCTCTCCCTGGAAGCCTCTAGATCTTCCCTTTCTATTTTTTTCTCTAGAAAATAATTATAATTTCCTTTATATTCATAAATATTTCCATTATCTAATTCAACTATCTTATTTACTACCCTATCTAAAAAGTATCTATCATGGGTAATCATCAATAATGAACCCTTTCTATTATTCAAATACCCTTCTAGCCAATCAATGGAATCATTATCTAAATGATTGGTAGGCTCATCTAATATTAATAAATCACTAGACTTTATCAAAGCTGATGCTAAGGCAATTCTCTTCTTTTGTCCTCCAGAGAGATTTCCCACTTTAGCCTTAAAATTCGTTATTCCTAATTCAGTAAGTATAGTTTTAGCTTCACTCTCTAAATCCCAAGCATTTTTAATATCCATCTTATGGCTTAATTTTATTATCTCCTCATTAGGAGTATCTGGATTTTCAATGGCTTCATTATACTTTCTTATAGTACTCATAATCTCAGAATTACCTTCAAAAACCTGCTCTAATATTGTGGCATCCTTATTAAAATATAGATTTTGACTTAGGTATTCTACTCTAACATCATTTCCCTTTATAACTCTTCCACTATCAGCTGGAACTTCTCCAGTAATTATCTTCAATAGAGTACTCTTTCCTGTACCATTAATACCTATTAAACCTATCTTATCTCCTTCATTTATTCCGAAACTTATATCATTAAATAGCTCCTTTTCACTATATGCTTTTGATACATTTTCTATATTTAATAAGTTCATAATTTCACCTCTAATTAGTATATTGCTACATATATTATAACATCTAAGTATAATATAAAAAATGTACTTTCATTTATAAACGAGAATACATTTTTTATATTTATTGACTCCTTAATTTTGGTTTTAATATATATCTCAGTATTTTAAATATAGTTGTAATAATAAAATACATCA
>NZ_WSFU01000029.1 GCF_016820635.1 Anaeromonas gelatinilytica
GAGGCTAGGTAGAAATCATCATGCAAAAGGAAACTTTAATAGTGCAATAAGTTATTATAATGACATAATAAATATGCCTGCAATATCAGATCAAATTAGAAATGAGGTAGTAGCTTTATTAGATTTTGCTAAAGACAAAAAGCCATATAAGCCTCTTATAGGTAAAACTATAATGCTTGATCCTGGTCATGGGGGTAAAGATCCAGGAGCAGTTAATAGTCATCTAAGATTATATGAAAAAGATCTCAATAATAGTTTAACAGTTAGGATAGCTAATAAATTAAAGGATTTGGGGGCAAATGTTATTTTTACTAGGGAACCTAGTGAGGATAAATATATAGATTTACCTGATAGAGCTGAAATAGTAAATAAAAAAAATCCAGATTTATTTTTAAGCATACATCATGATTCTAGTACAAATAAATCAACTACAGGCATGAGTGTTCATTATAGCACTTATAGACCAGGTTTGGATACAACTGGGACATATGTCGAGTATAATAATGGAGTATATCCTTTTATAAGAGAAATAAAAGAATGGTGGGATCCAGTAAGAAAGACTACAGATCCTGGAATAGTAATATTATATAATGGAAAAGAAAAAGTGGTAAATATTAGAGATACAATGGTATATGATGATAAATCTCCTACAGATGTAGCTACTAAGAGTGAAAAGTTTGCGAATTATCTTTTCCAATCATTATTAGAAGCAGATTATAAAAATGGATATAATTATATAAAAGATCATAATCTTCATATAACTAGATGGACAAATGTACCTTCAGCTTTAATAGAAGCAGGATACATATCGAATGATACAGAGGCTTTAAAAGTAATTAATCCTAGTGTACAAGATAAAATAGCACAAAAAGTTGTAGATGCAATAAAGAAGTATTTTAACCAATAATAATTTGTTAGAGATTTAGGACAGGTATTTTCCTCATACTTGTCCTTTATTAGTGTGTCCAATATGTGCACAATCTATAGGGTGAAAGTTTTGAGCACCAAAGGCAATATAGGTGTTAGTTTAAGACATAAATTACTTTAAACTAGCAGACATGAAAAATAAACTGAGAAAACTAGACAAGTGGATTAGGTGAAGACTCAAAGCTTGCATATGGAAAAGAGTTAGAACGTTCTATAGAAATTTGGTAAAGTTAAAAGCTCCAAAATATAAAGTGTGAAAATTTGCAAACACTAGAAAAGGATGTTGGAGAATATCAAATAGTTTAATATTAGCAAAAACTATAACTAACCAAAGGTTGGTTAGTTATAGTTTTATAAGTTTATTTTCACAGTATAAAAAATTTAGATTGTCTTAATGAACCGCAGTATATCGGATGGTAAGTACGGTGGTGTGAGAGGACCATAATTAAAATAATTAATTACCTCCTACTCGATTATCTAGAACATTAAATTATGGATAAATAAAAATTTGGTTGACTCAATTATTAATTTCCTATAAAATGGATATAGAATTTTTACACTATTTATCGACATTTTAAGATAAAATTAATTGTAAATACTGTATAATAAAAAGTAATATAAGATATAATTATTTGAGAAAGTTACAAATTAAATAGCGGATACGTGTATTTTATATCTAATAATTTGTATAATATATGAAGGAGTTTAGTTAATGAATTACTATATAGGTTTTAAAAGAATAACAGATTTTATTTTTGCTCTTTTGCTATTAATAATTGTATTACCTATAATGCTTATAGCAGCTATATTAATAAAAATAGAGTCGGAGGGACCAGTTTTATTTAGACAAGAGAGACCAGGTAAAGATGCAAAAATATTTAAAGTAAATAAATTTAGAACAATGAGAGTTGAAACTGAAATAAATGGAAGATTGATAACTGATAAGGAACGTATAACGAAAGTTGGAGGATTTCTTAGAAAAACTAGTATAGATGAGTTACCTCAACTTTTTAATATCTTAAAGGGAGAAATGAGTTTTATAGGACCTAGACCATTATTAATTCAATATTTAAAATATTATAATTCGGAACAAATGAGAAGACATGAAGTAACTCCTGGTATTTCTGGATGGGCTCAAGTGAATGGTAGAAATACAATTAGTTGGGAAGAAAAATTTAAATATGATATCTATTATGTAGACAATGCTGGATTATTATTAGATTTAAAGATAGTTTGGTTAACATTTTATAAAGTTTTAAATAGAAAAGATATAAATAATTCTAAAAATTATACAATGCCATGTTTTACAGGAAATAGAGATAATGAATAAAAAGTGGTGAAATTAAATGTCAAAGCTTATGATATTAGGTGCTGGTGGTCATGGGAAAGTAGTTGCGGAAACAGCAGAATTAATGAATAAATGGGATGAAATAGCTTTTCTTGATGATAATATTGAGTTAAAAGAAGTAAATGGTTATAAAGTTATTGGCAAATTAAAGGAATATAAATTATATAAAAATGGGTATCAGTATGCTTTTGTAGCAATTGGTGATAATGAATTAAGATTAAATTTAATAAATGAATTGTTAAAAATAGGTTTTAAAATTCCTATTTTAATTCATCCTTTTACATCAATAAGTGATAAAGTACACTTGGGAAAAGGTAGTGTGATTATGGCTGGAGCAGTTATAAATACCAATTCAATTATAGGAAAAGGGTGCATTATAAATACTTCTAGCAGTATAGATCATGATTGTATTTTAAAAGATGGTGTTCATGTTTCACCAGGAGCTCATATAGCTGGAAATGTAATTGTAGGTAATAAAACTTGGTTATGCATAGGGACAAGTCTGATTAATGATATTAGAATTGGGAATAATGTAATTGTTGCTTCAGGTGCATCGGTTATTAAAGATATAGAGGATGATGTTTTAATCGCTGGTGTACCAGCAAGAGTTATAAAGAGACATAATATAGGAGGAATATTATGATTAAACGAGAAATAATACCACTATCAGTACCAAATCTTTCGTTAGATATATTAGATAATGTAAAAGAGACAATAAAGACAGGATGGGTGTCAACTGGAGGAAGATTTATAAAAGAATTTGAAGAAAAAATAGCTAAATATGTAAAAGTAGAAAGTGCAGTATCTACACAAAGTGGTACAGCAGGTTTACATCTTGCATTGGAGGCGTTAGAGGTGGAACTAGGAGATGAAGTAATAGTTCCTACTCTTACATTTATAGCAGCAGTAAATCCGATTAGATATATGGGAGCAGAACCAATATTTATGGACTGTGATGATACATTAAATATGGATATGAATAAATTAGAAAGATTTTTGGAAAATGAATGTGATTTTATTAATGGCAAAGTAATTAATAGAAAAACTAAGAAACAAATTAAAGCTATAATAGTGGTTCATGTTTTTGGCAATCCTGCTAATATGGAGAAACTTATGGAAATAAAAGAAAAATATAATTTGAACGTTATAGAAGATGCAACAGAAGCTTTGGGTTCATATTATTTAGACGGAAAATATAAAGGAAAACATTGTGGTACAATTGGAGATATAGGAGTGTATTCTTTTAATGCTAATAAAATTATCACCACTGGTGGTGGAGGTATGGTAGTATCTGATAATCAAAGGTTATTAGATAGAGTAGCATTTCTTGGTGTACAAGCAAAGACGGATTGTCTATATTTTGTTCATGATGAAATAGGCTATAATTATAGAATGACAAATATTCAGGCAGCTTTTGGAACAGATCAGATAGATAAATTAGAGAAATTTATAGAAACAAAGATTAAAAATTATAATCTATATAAAAAAGCCATAGGAGATATAGAAGGACTTAATTTATTACCTTTTAGAACAGATGTGAGATCAAATCATTGGTTTTATTCAGTTATAGTAGATGAAGATAAATATGGTATAGATAGAGATGAATTGCTTATTAAGTTAAATAATGATAATATACAAACTAGACCTTTATGGAGATTAATTCACAAACAAAAACCATACTTAGATAATGAAGTGTATAAGATAGAAAATGCTGAATTTTATGAAAAAAATATAATTAATATTCCATGCAGTAGTAATTTAACTGAGTATAATGTAATGACAGTGATAAAGAAATTGGAGGAAATTAAGAATGCTAGTATTTAAGGTACTGCTATGGGCTAGTATATTTTTAATATTTTATTCATTCATAGGATATCCAATATCCTTAATTATGCTAAATAAAATAATAAAGAAAAAATCTATAGAAAAGGATAGCAACTTAACACCATTTGTATCTGTTATTATACCTGCTCATAATGAGGAAGATGTCATTGAAGATAAACTAAAAAACTTAATTAGTTTAAATTATCCTAAAAATTTGATGGAAACAATTATTGCATCAGATAATAGTACAGATTCAACAAATCAGATTGTGGAAAAATTTATAGAGGAAAATAAAGAATATGACATAAACCTTTATAAAGTAAATAAAAGACAAGGAAAAACAAATGCTCAGAATGAAGCTGTTAAAATTGCTAAAGGAGACATATTAATGTTTAGTGATGCTAATGCGATGCTAGATAGAGATTCTGTTCAACAATTAGTTTCATCATTTGTTTCAAAGGACATAATATATGTTACAGGAAGATTAAGGTATGTAAATAATATAAAAAAAGCTTCAAGCGAGGCTGAAAATAGGTACTGGAATTATGATCTTACTATGAGAAAAATAGAATCAGATATACAAACTATTACAGCTGGAAATGGGGCTATTTATGCTATAAGGAAAAGTGAATATATAGATTTCGATCCTATAAGATGTCATGACTCTGCTATGCCTTTATATGCCGGGATAAATAATAAGAGAGCAATATATAATGAAAATGCTTTGGCATATGAAAAAGCAGGAGAAACATCACAAGATGAGTTTAAGAGAAAGGTTAGAATGTTTAGAGGTATATTAAGAGCTATATTTGAAACTCCTAAGAAATATAATATTATTAAAAATGGTTGGTTTAGTTATTTTTATTTTGGACATAGAACTTTAAGAAATTCGTTATTCATTTTACACATAATATGTTTTATAATGAATTTATTAGTAATAAAACAAAGTATCTTTTATAATTTAATATTTTTTATGCAATGTTTATTTTATTTTTTAGCTTTATCTAAAAAGTTTTTTGGATTTGAAAATAAATTATTTTATTATCCATATTATTACTCTATGACATTAATAGCACAATTAGTAGGGGCAATAAATCAATTGACTGGAAAATCAAAGCCATTTTGGGAAAAAGCTGAAAGTACTAGATGATAGATATTAATTAAAAGAATATGTATAAAAATTGTGTAAAAGAAAATTTAGGATGTTTTTAAGTTTAGCTGATTATATTATTTAAAATAGGTTTGAAAATATTTTGGAATTATTAAACTAGTTTCTTATATTGAGAATAAGTGGAATTGTAATATTGAAGATTTAAATAAGAAGTAGAATTATTTTAAGCATGTTCTTAATAAATAAATTAAAGGGAGAGACTTCAATATGAAAATTGCAATAGCAGGAATAGGATATGTAGGGTTATCTAATGCTGTTTTATTGGCACAAAATAATGAAGTAATAGCGTTAGATATTAATCAATGGAAAGCAGATTTAGTAAATGGTAAGAAG
Source organism: Anaeromonas gelatinilytica (assembly GCF_016820635.1). Taxonomy (GTDB): domain Bacteria; phylum Bacillota; class Clostridia; order Tissierellales; family SIT17; genus Anaeromonas; species Anaeromonas gelatinilytica. The sequence goes on from NZ_WSFU01000029.1 coordinate 5,604, forward strand.
TCACCAATAGTAGATAGAGAAATTGAGGATTATTTAAGGAATAAAGATTTAAATTTAGTAGCTACTACAAATCCAAAGGAAGCATATAAAGATGCTGAATATATAATTATATCTACACCTACAAATTATGATCCAGATAAAAATTACTTTGATACAAAAACAGTAGAGTCAGTTATTAAAGATATATTAAAAATAAATTCAGATGCAGTAATGATCATTAAATCTACTGTACCAGTAGGGTATACTAAGAATATAAGTGAAAAATTTGGAATAGCAAATATTATATTTTCTCCAGAATTTTTAAGAGAAGGAAAAGCTTTATATGATAATTTATATCCATCAAGAATTATAGTAGGAGAAAAGTCTGAAAGAGCAGAGAAATTTGCTGCTTTATTATTAGAAGGTGCAAAAAAAGAAAATATTTCAGTACTATTTACAGACTCTACCGAAGCAGAGGCAATAAAATTATTTTCAAATACTTATCTAGCCATGAGAGTGGCATATTTTAATGAATTAGATTCTTATGCAGAGATTAGAGGATTGGATACAAAGCAAATAATAGAAGGAGTAGGATTAGATCCAAGAATAGGTAGTCATTATAATAACCCATCATTTGGATATGGTGGTTACTGTCTACCTAAGGATACTAAGCAATTATTAGCAAATTATTCAGATGTACCACAAAATATAATGTCTGCTATAGTAGATGCTAATAGAACGAGAAAAGATCATATAGCAGATATGATAATAAAAAAGAAACCTAAAATTGTTGGAGTATATAGATTAATAATGAAAACCGACTCAGATAACTTTAGACAATCAGCAATACAGGGAGTAATGAAAAGGATTAAAGGAAAAGGTATAGAAGTAGTAGTATATGAACCAGTATTAAAAGAAGATGAATTTTATGGTTCAAGAGTAATAAGAGATTTAGATGAATTCAAGAAAATATCTGATGTAATAGTAACAAATAGAATGTTTAAAGATTTGGAAGATGTTGAAAAAAAGCTATATACAAGAGATTTATTTAATAGGAATTAAGATTAAAGTAATTATTAATTTTTTTGGTAGATCATAATGAAAGTAAAGTAGAAGAATATCATCAAGGAATAGATGTAACAAACGAAGTAGGAAACAAAGCAGTACAAGAAACTACAG
>NZ_WSFU01000128.1 GCF_016820635.1 Anaeromonas gelatinilytica
AGAGTAGAAATCATTACAAATCTCTACTCTGAAAAAAGTCTAACTTTTTGGGGTCACCTTATATTATATTTTTACCCTTGGGTATCTTTATATATTATTTGTTACATTTTTTCTGGTGCTTCTACTGCTAATAAATACAATCCTGTTTTTAAAACATCCTTTGCTGATTTAACTAAAAGTAATCGTGATTTTCTTAATTCTTCATCATCTACTAGAATTGGACAATCATGATAAAATTTATTGAAAGCTTGAGCTAAATCAACTATATGTCGAGTTATAATAGATGGTTCATCTTTTTCCATAGCATCTATTATAATTTGTTTTAAATCATGAATTAACCTTATAACATCTATAGCCTCTTCGTTTGATAATAAAGAATAATCAATATCATCTGTTATTTCTACATTTGCCTTTGATAACACACTACTAGCTCTTGCATGAGTATATTGAACATATGGTCCTGTTTCTCCTTCAAAAGCTAATGTTCTATCCCATGAGAATGTATAATCTTTTATTCTATTATTAGATAACTCTTGGAATACTATAGCTCCTATTCCTATCTGTCTTGCAATTTCATCTTTGTTTTCTAAATGAGGACTTTTTTCTGCTATAATTTCTTTTGTTTTATCAATAGCTTTATTCAATACATCCTCTAAAAATACAACCCTTCCTTTACGAGTAGACATTGTACCTTCTTCTAAGGATACCATTCCAAAAGGAACATGCACACAATCCTCAGCCCAATCAAATCCCATTAATTCAACAATTTTTATCCATTGTTCAAAATGTAATTTTTGTTGTGACCCTACTACATATATATTTTTATAAAAATCATAAGTTTCTTTTCTATACAACGCTGCAGCTATATCTCGAGTAATATATAATGTTGATCCATCACTTTTCTGAATCAATGCTGGAGGCATACCATAAGGCTCTAAATCTATAATTTTTGCTCCTTGAGAATCTTTCATTAATCCTTTTTTATTCATTATATCAATTACTCTAGGCATTTTATCAGAATAGAAACTTTCCCCAGCAAAAGAATCATATTTTATATTTAACATATTATATACTCTATTGAATTCCTTTAAACTAACATCTCTAATCCATTGCCATAATTCTTTAGCTTCTTCATTTCCTTTTTCTAATTTCATAAACCACTCTCTAGCCAAATCATCATATTCAGGTTTTTCTTCAACTATTTCATGAAATTTAATATATAACTTCAACAATTCTGGGATCGGATTAGATTCTATAACTTCTTTATTTCCCCATTCTTTATAAGCAACAATCAATTTACCAAATTGAGTTCCATAATCTCCCAAATGATTAATTGCTATAGTATTAAATCCTAAGAAATCATATATCCTATATAATGAATGACCAATTACCGTAGTTCTTATATGTCCTATATGAAAAGGCTTTGCTATATTAGGTGAAGAAAACTCAACTATTACATTTTTATTTTTACCTATATTAGTAGCACCATACTTTTCACCCTTTTCATTAACTTCCTTTAGTACAGTTTTAGCAAATAACCCTCTATCTATAAAAAAGTTAACATAAGGTCCAACACTTTCTATTCTCTCAAAATATTTGTTCCTTGCAATCATTTTTACGATTTCTTCTGAAATCATATTAGGAGCTTTTCTAAATATTTTTGCCATTTTAAAACAAGGCATTGCATAATCTCCCATTTCATAATTCGGTGGAATTTCAATTAATTTTAATAATTCTTCTTTAGATATTGCTTCTACATTTTCATGTATTAAGTCTGCAATTTTTTCTTTAAAATCTATCATTTAAATACCTCCTATATAATATTTACATAATCAATAAATTATTTTTATTATAATCCTTACTTAAACTAATATATAAAAAATCTCGTCTCTTTTATAAAAGAGACGAGATTTCACCCGTGTTACCACTCTAATTGACAAATATATGTCCACTCATAATATAATAACGGTATAACCGACTTATCTTACTCATTTCAGATAGCTTCTCCAAGGCTCTATTCAAATAAATCTCCTGCATCAGGTTTCCACCATTCCCGACTCTCTATAACATTCAATATATTCTACTATCCTCTTCATAGAATTTTTTATTAATTTTTATTTAATATACCATATAATTATTAAGTAATCAAGCAAAGAATATACTATTTTACATTTATACTTTATATTATACTCTATAAAGTATAATTATACCTTATTTTATCCAAATTTTTATTATATGTTAATACTCTTATAATCAATTGATAATATGTCACTATTACCAGTTAAAATCATAGCTTGTAACAATTCCTTTTGCATCTTTTCTAATGTTAATTTTACTCCTTCTTCATATCCTCCATAGGCTCCAATAATTATTGGTCTTCCAATAAGTATTGCATCTGCACCTAATGCTATCATTTTGAATACATCTATTCCAGAACGTATTCCTCCATCAGCTAAAATAGTTATCTTCCCTTTTACAGCTTTAGCTATATCAGGAAGTCCCTTAGCTACACCATTTATATGGTCTAATATTCTGCCACCATGATTAGATACTACTATAGACTTAGCACCTATTTCTACAGCCATTTTCGCTTCTTCTACAGTCATAATTCCTTTTAATATAAATGGTAGATTCGTAGAATTAATTAATTCTTTCAACTCATTCTTAGCTTTTGGTCCCACAGGTTGTCCTTTTAAAGCCATCGTAACCAATCCAGCTCCATCTATATCTACACCTATAGCTAGCGGATTAATAGCTTCTGCCATTTTAATCTTTTCTAATATTGCTTTATTTTCTCTAGGCTTTATTATAGGTATGCCTTTTCCATTTACACTTTCAATTCCTTTTAGTCCATCTTGATACATACTTGCATCAGCTGTATCTCCTGTCATTGCAATAGTCCCAGCTTCTATACTACCTTTCATAACAGCATCTACATACTCTGCTTCAGTTAGAGCTCCTCCCATATTAAAACTACTTCCTGTTATAGGAGCTGATATGATTGGCATACTTAATTTTTGACCAAACAATTCAATAGAAGTATCTGGTTTTTTAGTATTATGAATAGTTTTTAATACTAATTTTATTTTTTTTAATTCCTCAATATTATTCTTAAAAGATTGAGCCGTAAGACTTCCTCCCATACCAGGAACTTCCCCAGCACAAGCTACACCATTACATACAGGGCAAACTCTGCAATAACCTTTCATTTTATTTCTTGCTTCTTTTCTTATCTCATCTATATCCATGATACAAACCCCCTTTATATAATTTTTTTATTTTTTAAATCTCTATAAGATAATACTCTGTCTTTCGATTCTGCAAGTTTAACAGCCTTTAAGATTGCTCTTTCCATAGTTATTGCTGATAACATACCTACTGCATTTATATCTGCCTCTATATTGCCAGTAGCCATAGTAAATATTGTATCTCCATCGAATGTTGAATGAGATGGTCTTATAGCTCTCCCATAACCATTATGAGCCATTGATGCTATTTTATTTGCTTCAGATTTAGAAAATTTACCATTAGTTATAACAACACCTATTGTTGTGTTTTGTCCAAAAAGATTTTTTTTATTATCATAGTTTTTTAGCATTTCATCTTCTGTAGATATTAAATTTTTATCTTTATCAAGTAATCCAGCTATAATTTCATTTTTCTCATTATCTACAATATCTCCCAAGGCATTTACTGCTACTAATGATAGTACTTTAAGATTACCTACTTGAAGACCATAAGAACCAATTCCCCCCTTCATAGCCCTATCTAAACCATATAATTTTCCAATAGTAGCACCTGCACCTGCTCCATAAGAACCATCTTTAAACTTTCTATTATAAGCATTTTCACAAGCTCTATAACCTAAAGTTTTATCTGGTCTTATTTTAGGATCCCCTAAATTTAAATCAAATAATACTGCACTACAAACTATTGGTACTTTTGCAACCCCAGTATTAAATCCAATATTTTTCTCCTCTAAAAATTCCATTACTCCACTACTTGCATCTAACCCATATGCACTACCACCAGATAAAACTACTGAATGAATATTTTTAACTAAATTCTCTGGTTTTAATAAATCTGTTTCCCTTGTACCTGGCGATCCACCTCTAACATCTACTCCAGCTACTGAACCTTTTTCTGATATTATAACTGTACACCCCGTTGGGCCATTTTTGTATTCAGCATTACCTACATATATACCTTCTATATCTTTAATACCAATTTCATTCATATTTAAGCCTCCAATTAAGTATTAAATCTATCAATATCCTCTTCAGTATAAATCTTTATACCATTTTTTTCTAAAATTTCTGCAGTAACTCCCTTGCCTACTATCAATTTGTTTGAGAAACTCCCATCATATATCTTTCCATATCCACATGAAGGGCTTTTTGATTTTAAAATTGCTCCCTTAATATTATATAATTTAGCAATTTTTAATACTTCATAAGCTCCTTTATAAAATTCTTTGGTGACATCAGTATTTTTATTATCCACTACAATCTTCTTTTTACCATCTATACCTACTATTTCAGCAGGAAATCTAGGAGTTCTTAACCCCCCTAATTGTTCTGGACATACTATTATAGTCTCATTATTCCTCATAAAATCAAGAACCTTTTCATTAAGATTATCTTTACCATTATATCTGCAATTAACACCTACAAGACACGCACTTATTAAATACATATTTCATCCTCATTTCAAATCTACTATAGTTACACCTGTTCCACCTTCACCATATTTGCCTAGCCTAAATCCTTTAACATGACTATGACTCTTAAGTTGCTGTTTTATACCTTCCCTTAATACTCCAGTACCTTTTCCATGAATAATTGTCACTTGATTCAAACCAGCTATATACACATTATCCAAATATTTATCTACTTCTAACATTGCTTCTTCCAGATTTTTTCCTCTTAAATCAAGCTCTGTTTTTATGGACCTTGTTTTAGATCTAACAATACCTTTAGTTGAATGTTCAGTTTTATCCTTTTCTTGATCTTTTGTTTTTTCTATATTACTTAAATTTACATTTACTTTCATAATACCAGCTTGTACCATTAGATTTCCATCTTTATCTGGTTCAGTTAAAACTGTAGCTATTTGATTAAGATTTAAAAGTTTAACTGGATCTCCAACTTTTAAGTCTTCAGGTGGATTTGTACTTGTTTGACCTAATATATTATCTGCTAAATCATCATCCATAGTATTCAATTTATTCTTCAATCTATCTTTAGATTCTTGTATCTTTTTATTTCTTTCTTTCTCTATATCAGTAGATATATCTCTTAATTCTCTTATTATCTCATCTGCTTCGACTTTAGCTTTCTCTAATATTTTTCTTGCTTCAATTTTAGCTTCTTTTAAAGTATTTTTTCTAACTTTATCAATCTTTTGTCTCTTTTCTTCTAATTCCTCTTTTAATTTACTAATTTCTTTCTTAAGTCTTTCAGACTCTGCTTTATTTTTCTCACTAATTTTTCTATCTATTTCTATGTTCGCTAAAACATCTTCAAATTGAATATTTTCCTTTGTTAACAACTCTTTAGATTTCTCTATTATAACATCTTGTAATCCTAGTCTACTAGAAATCTCAAAGGCATTTGACTTACCAGGTACTCCTATCAATAATTTATAAGTAGGACTTAATGTTTCAACATCAAATTCTACAGATGCATTTTCTACACCTTCAGTAGCTATAGCATATAATTTTAATTCACTATAATGAGTAGTAGCTATAGTCATTATATTCTTATCATATAGATAATTTAAAATCGACATAGCTAATGCCGCACCTTCAGTAGGATCTGTTCCTGCTCCTAACTCATCAAATAAAACAAGACTATTATCCTCTAAACTATCTATTATATTTACAATATTAGTCATATGAGATGAAAATGTACTTAAATTTTGCTCTATACTCTGTTCATCTCCTATATCAGCAAATATATTATTAAATACAGCCATGTGACTATTATAATCACATGGGACATGTAAGCCTGCTTGAGCCATCAAAGTTAACAGTCCTACAGTCTTTAATGTTACAGTTTTCCCTCCTGTATTAGGACCAGTAATGATTAAAGAGCTAAATTTTTCACCTAAATAAATATCATTAGCTACAACTTCATTCTTAGGTATTAAAGGATGTCTTCCTTTTTTTATATAAATTTTACCTTCATCATTTAATATTGGTTTAGTTCCATTCATTTCTAAAGCAAGTTTAGCCTTTGCAAAAATAAAATCAAGTTTAGCCAATATATTTTGATTACTCATTATATACTCTGAAATTTCAGCTACTTTTTCACTTAAATCCTTTAAAATTCTCTCTATTTCTTTTTTTTCTTCTACTTTTAATTCTTTTAGTTCATTATTAAAATTTACTATTGACATAGGTTCAATAAATAAAGTAGCACCACTAGATGATTGATCATGTACTAACCCCGGAAATTGAGACCTATTTTCTTGTTTAACTGGAACCACATATCTATCATTTCTCAGAGTTATAATACTATCCTGCAATATTTTTTTATTATTAGAAGAATTAATTATTGAATTTAATTTACTCCTTATAGAAGAATTCTTTGTTTCAATCTGCCTTCTAATTGATCTTAATGCTGAACTTGCATTATCTGATATTTCCTCATCACTAATTATTGCATTTTCTATTTCATCTTCAATCTCTCTAAATGTAGATATATCACCTATATATCCTTCTAGTATAGGATAGAAAGAATCCTTATCTTCTCTATCACTCCTTATAAAAGACTTAAGTCTTCTACCTACTCTTAAACTATCTGCTATTTTTAATAAAGCACTAGGATACAATATTCCCCCCTTTACTGCTCTAGATATTTCTGAGGAAAGATTAAAGATACCTCCTAAAGGTGGATTTCCTCTTCTCAATATAATATTTACTCCTTCTTCTGTTTCATCTTGAGCATTCTTCACTTCCATCAATTCTTTCATAGGGTTCAATTCATCCACTATGTCTTTACCAAGAGAAGATTCGGCTTTTGTCTTCAAAATTTCTATTATTTTAAAATACTCTAATGTTTTCAAAGACTTTTTGTTTATACTAGACACTTTTTATAACACCCCTTAAAGATATGTTCTTAAATCTACTACCGCTTAATCTGTTTATATATATAATAGTACTTAATTATATTTTTTAAACTAGAGAAATAATTTTATCCTACATTTATTTACTTATCAAATTCTGTCTTTATTTCTTCTAACTCCTTTTTTAATTGAACTAATTCTACTTGATTTTCAAATAATTTATTTTGTAACCCATCTATCATCTTTTGGCTATCTTCTAATTCAGACTCCTTTAAATTTAAAGAATTCTTATAATCTTTGATGGAATCAATATTTTCATCTCTTTCTTTCTTAATTTCATATAATTCATTACTATATTTATCTCTTTCTTCTTTTAATTTTTCATAATCTTCTTTTATTTGAACGATTTCTTTTTTAAATTTCTCTAATTCTCGCAAAGGTTCTTCTACCTCTTCTTTCAAATCTTCTAACTCTATCTTAGTTTTATAATATTCATCTGTTATTGTAAAAGCAGTTAAAATTGCAGCCATAGATTGACTAAATTTATTATTTTGACTTAAAATTTCTTTCATCTTTTTATCTATATAATTAGCAATATGATTTATATATTCTTCTGATTCTTCTCCTATTACAGTATAATCTTGTCCATTTATTTTAACTATGACTTTTTTCTTATCAGTCATAAAATCCTCTCCTTTAATTTAACTTCTGTATAATTAATGTATAATAACATTCTATTCACTTTATATTATTATATAATTAATGATAATAAATTTAAAGGGTGTGAATCAAATATTCACACCCTTTAAGTTTATAGTCCTATTTTCTTAATTCAGCATTCAATTCAGAAATTAAATTACTAACAATTTCATCATGTACATTTGATACCTCTTCATCTGTTAATGTCTTTTTAAATGATCTATATACAATAGAATACGCTATACTTTTCTTGCCTGATGGTATTTGTTTACCCTGATATACATCAAACAAATTAATTTTTTCTAATAAATCTCCACCATTATCTTTAATAATATCTTCTATCTGTTTAGCTAAAATATTTTCATCAACTATTATAGCTATGTCTCTAGTAATAGATGGATACTTAGGTAACTCATTATATTTTCTATCTAATTTTGTTATAAATGATATTATATCTAAGTCCAATTCACTCATATACACTTTCTCTTTAATATCATAATTCCCCAATACATCAGGATGTATTTCACCAATTATACCTAATATATAGTTACCATATATAATATTGGCACATCTTCCTGGATGGAAAGTTTTATGATTTTCTTCAACAATATACTCTAATTCATCTGTTCCTAATAAATCAAATAATTTATTTAAAATTCCTTTTAAATAAAAGAAATCTGTTTCTCCATACATTCCTATAGTCAAAGTCTTTATTTCATAAGGTAAATTATTCATTGGTAAACTCTTAGGTATAAAAGAATTTCCTATTTCATATGCCCAAGCCTTTTCTACTCCATATTTATAATTTCTACTCAACACATCTAACATATTAGGAATTAATGTAGTTCTCATAACACTATAATCTTCCCCTAAAGGATTCATGATTTCAACATTTCTTCTCTTTAAACTTTCTCCTGGTAAATTTATGTTATCATAAGCTCTAGGACTTATAAAAGAATAAGTCGTTATTTCATTAAGCCCCATACCAGTAAGAGAATTTTTAATATAATCTTGTATTTCCCTATTTCTAGACTTGCCTCCTTTAGTTAATGAACCTATTAGTGGAACAGATTTAATATTGTGAAATCCATATATTCTTCCAATCTCTTCAACTAAATCAGTTTCTATCTGAATATCATTCCTAAATGTAGGAATTTTAACAAACATTTTATTATCTTTAATTTCAGATTTCAATTCTAATCTATTTAATGTATCAATCATAAATTCAATAGAAATTTCTAATCCTAATAAAGAATTTACTTTTTCCGGTCTCAAAATTAATTCTCTTTCATTTAATTTATTTTCATAAATATTTGTATTTCCCTTTACTACCTCTCCTGCTCCTATTTCCTCAATTAATTGACAAACTCTTTTACAAGCTAATTCAGAAATATTCGGATCTAAATCTTTTTCATATTTAGCTGAAGCTTCAGTTCTTAAACCTAATTTTCTAGATGTAAGTCTTACATTTCTTCCATCAAAATTAGCAGATTCTATAAGAATAGACTTAGTATTTTCCGTTACTTCACTATCTTCTCCACCCATTACTCCTGCAATTGCAATAGGATTTTCTCTATCAGCTATTACTAGCATATCAGTATCTAATTTTCTATCTACTCCATCTAATGTTGTTATTTTTTCTCCTTCTTTTGCATTTCTTACTATTATACTCTTATTGTTTATTTTATCTAAATCAAATGCATGAATTGGTTGGCCTAACTCTAACATAACAAAATTTGTTATATCTACAATATTATTTATAGGTCTAACATTTGATTCTATAAGTCTTCTCCTTAGCCATAATGGAGATTTTTCAATTTTAATATTCTTTACTACTTTAGTATAATATCTTCTACATAATTCTGTATTTAATACTTCTATACTATTAACTAAATTTTTAATATCATCAACTTCATTATTAATTTTCACCTTAGGAATATTTAATTCCTTTTTAAAAGTTGCTACTGTTTCTCTTGCCATACCTATAATGCTCAAACAATCCGGCCTATTAGGGGTTATTTCAAAATCTATAACTTCTCCTTTAAGTCCTAGTACTTCTTTAATATCTTTTCCAAGTGGATAAGCTTCGTCTAATATATATATACCATTTTTTAATTCTTTTGAAATCAAATCAGAATTAATACCTAGTTCTTCAGCAGAACAAAGCATTCCATTAGAAATTTCTCCTCTTAATTTTCCTTTCTTTATTTTCATTCCATTAGGAAGCTTAGAACCTACTAATGCTACAGGTACATAATCTCCTTCATTAATATTTTTAGCTCCTGTAACTATTTGAAGATTATCATCACCAATATCAATATTAGTTATGACTAATTTATCTGCATTAGGATGGTCAGTTATTTTTTCTATTTTCCCGACTACAACATTACTAACTCCCTTATCAACTTCCTCAATAGAATCTACATGAGAACCTGACATTGTCAATTTATCTGCTAATTCTCGTGTATTTATATCTTCTATGTTTACATAATCTTTAAGCCATTTTACTGGTACTAACATATTTATTCCTCCTTATCTACTAAAATTGATTTAAAAATCTCATATCATTTTCAAATAATAATCGTATATTATTTATTCCATACTTAACCATGGCTATTCTATCCACACCTAAACCAAAAGCAAAGCCACTATATTCATCAGGATCTATCTCACAATTTTTTAACACTTTTGGATGTACCATACCACATCCTAATAATTCCATACTCCATCCTGTACCATTACATTCTTCACAGCCTTCTCCTTTACAACTCAGACAAGAAACATCAACTTCAGCACTCGGCTCAGTAAACGGAAAATAATGAGGTCTAAATCTAGTCTTCATCTCTTCCCCAAATAATTCCTTAATAAACATATCAATAGTATGCTTTAAATTTGCCATAGTAATATTTTTATCAACAACAAGCCCTTCTAATTGATGAAACATTGGTGAATGAGTATCATCTACATCATCAAATCTAAACGTTCTTCCAGCAGATACAATCTTAAATGGAGGTTTCTTTTCTTTCATAGTTCTAATTTGCACTGGTGATGTATGAGTTCTCAATAATATATCTTCTGTTATATAAAACGTATCAGATTTATCCCTAGACGGATGATTTTCTGGAGAATTCAATGCATCAAAATTATTATATACAGTTTCTACTTCAGGCCCCTCTACTATCTGAAATCCCATTTTAGAAAATACATTCTCTAACTCCTCTACTACTTGTATAAGAGGATGTCTATGACCAAAACTAATTTTATCTCCTGGTAAAGTTATATCTATCTTTTCTTTCTTTAATTTATCATTTTTCACTTCATTTTCTAATTTGACTTTTATAACATCGATTCTTTTTTCTAATTCCTCCCTAACTTCATTAACAAGTTTACCAATAACAGGTCTCTCTTCTTTTGAAAGTGCTCCCATACCTCTTAATATTTTAGTGAATTCGCCCTTTTTACCTAAATATCTTACTCTTAATTTATCTAAAGACGATAAATCATTGATATTTTTTAATTCATTAATTACAATACTTCTTAGTTCTTGAATCTTTTCTTTCATTTTCTATTTCTCCTTTCCTTAAATTCTTTTTATATGAAAATAATTATTCAATAAAGCATACTAATAATACTTAAAACGTATAATAAAAAACCTCCATCTCAAAGAGACGAAGGTCTTTCGCGGTACCACTCTTAATAACTATAATATCATTATTATAGCCTCTCGATCTATTTAACAGCAAAGCCGGCATAGACTTACTTAAGTTCAGTCTAGCAGTTCAGAAGTGAATTTCAATATTATCAAACATAAGGATACTCTCAGCTTAAATATCCTCTCTCTTTATGCATCAAATATCTACTCTCTTCATCAATACTTTTTTATTATTAATTTATTAATAAATATCTATACATAAGATACGCATTTATGGAACCAGTAAGTTCAAAAACATGCCAATAAAATTGAGCATTTAACATTCCTTACACCCCTTTAATGCTATTTAATTAAATTATAGCACTAGATATTTTAAAATACAAGGTGTATACAAGCCAAATTTATTTTCTAGATATTTTTTTCTGTCTAAGAACCTCATACATAATTATTGAAGATGCTATAGAAGCATTTAACGACTCTGAATCTCCTTCCATTGGTATGACTATATTCTCATCACTTATATTAAGTAGTTTTTCTCTTATACCATTTCCTTCATTGCCTATAATTAATAATATATTCTTGGTTAAATCAATATCATAACAATATCTAGCTTTTTCTAAAGTAGTAGCTAATATTCTTACTCCTTCATCTTTAAATTTTAGTATAGTTTCAATAGAATCATTTACTTGTATTATTGGTATATGAAACAAAGATCCCATTGTGGATCTTACTACTTTTGGATTATATATATCTACTGAACCTTTACTTATAATAATTCCATCAGCACCTAAAGCATCTGCACTTCTTATTATAGTACCCATATTTCCAGGATCTTGAATTCTATCTAAAAAAATCAAAAACAAATTTTCTCTTTGAAAATATTCTAAATTATACTTTTTAATTTTCATTACTGCAATAATTCCTTGAGGTGTTTCTGTATCTGATATTTCTTTAAATAAATTATGCTCTATTTGATAATTTATATATTTATCCTTAATAATACTAAATAGTTTCTCTCCATCTTTTGTTTGAAAAAGCTTATCTGAATATAAAATATACTCTATCACTTCATTAGATTTTATTGCATCCTCTACAATTCTAATTCCTTCTATAAAATAATATCCTTTTTTATTTCTAATCTTCTTATTATTTAGTCCTTTAATTTCTTTAATAAATTTATTAGAAGAACTTTTTATGATTTCCATTTAAAACACACCTATTTTTCTAGTTTCTTCAAATCCTTATTATGACCTATCACTACAAGAATATCATCTTTTTGAATTATATCATCAGCATAAGGTGAAATATTCATGTTTTCATTATGTTTAATAGCTATTACATTTATTCCATATTTATTAGGTAATTTCAACTCTTTTAAACTCTTACCTGTCCATTCCTTTATAGCACTTATTTCAACTATACTATAATCTGGAGCAAATTCAATCATATCTAGGAAACTAGATGTTACAAGATTATTAGCTACTCTGATCCCCATATCTCTTTCAGGAAATACAACCTTATCTACTCCAATTCTTGATAATACCTTTGCATGAAGTTCATTTTTAGCCTTAGCTATTACAACTTCTATACCTAATTCCTTAGCAAGCAGAGTCGCTAATATTGAGGACTGTAAATCTGACCCAATAGTTACCACTGCTACATCAAAATTACTCAATCCCAAAGTTTTTAAAGTATTTTCATCTATAGCATCCGCTTGTACTGCATGAGTAACTTTATTAGATACTTCTTGTATTTTTTCTTCATTCTTATCTATTGCTAAGACATCATATCCTAACTTATGTAATGTCACAGCTACACTTGTTCCAAAATTTCCACATCCAATAACAACAAATTGATTCATATAATTCCTCCTAACCTACAGTTATTTTTTCTTCTGGATATCTATATGACCCTTTTTTAGTTTTCCTTTTTTTAGCAAAAGCAAATGCCATTGTTAGAGGACCAACCCTTCCTATAAACATAGTTATTGATATTATTATTCTTCCTATATCAGATAAATAAGATGTAATTCCTCTACTTAACCCTACAGTTCCAAATGCCGATACTGTTTCAAAAGCAATATCTAAAAAATCATAGTTTTCTAAGTTAGTCTCGGTTAATGATAAAGTCATTGTAACTACTATTACTATTAATAATCCTATGCCTAAGACTGCTAGAGCTCTAAATATAATTTCATTAGAAATTCTTCTTTCAAAAATTGTCACATCATTATTACCTCTAACAACTGAAATTATTGATAAAATTACTACTCCCATAGTTGTAGTTTTGATACCTCCAGCAGTAGAACCAGGAGAACCTCCTATAAACATTAAAATTATAATTAAAAATGCAGTAGCATTTGTAGTTCCCGCCATACTAACACTGTTAAATCCTGCTGTTCTAGGAACCACAGATTGAAAAAATGATGCTATAATTTTTGACTTAAATGATAAATTTCCTATAGTTTCAGGATTATTATATTCCACAATAAAAAATACAATTGCTCCTAATACTAAAAGTACACTAGTCATTACTAAAACTACCTTTGTATGCAATAAAAAGCTTTTAAATTTTCTATTATTAGTAACATCAATATATACTGAATATCCTAATCCACCTATTATAACTAACAAGCTAATCGTAAAGTTTACTATTGAACTAGTCACAAAAGATTCCATACTATTTCCTATAATATCAAATCCAGCATTACAATAAGCAGATATAGCATGAAATACAGAAAACCAAATGCCTTTACCTGTTCCATAAATCGGAATAAACTTAAAAGATAAAAATATCGCTCCAATAATCTCTATAACAAATGTAGAAATTATTATATATCTTGTTAATTTTACTAACCCAGACAAAGTAAACTGATTTAATTCTTCTTGCATTATGAGTCTATCTTTCAATGTTATCTTTTTTCCAATAACTAAAGATACCAAAGTAGCCATTGTCATAAATCCTAAACCACCAATTTGTATTAAAATAAGTATCACAATTTTACCAAATAAAGTCCAGTGAGCTGCTGTATTTACTACTACTAATCCTGTCACACATACCGCAGAAGCAGATGTAAATAATGCATCAATAAATCCTACGCTTTCTCCATTATTTGAAGCTATAGCTAAATTTAAAAGTAATGCTCCTATAATTATCAATGCCGCAAAACCTAAAACTAATACTTGAGCAGGGTTAGATTTTAATTTATTAATTTTGTTTTGAATTTCTATATTAATCATCCCCTAAATATAAAAATTAGTTATTTCATTGTTCCCTATTATATCATCATAATTAAATAAGTAAAAGTCAATATAATTATTATATACATAAATATTAAATAATTTATATATAAATAAAAGCTCCGTCTCCGGAACTTTATATTTATATATTTTCTTTTGCTGTTTCTACTAAGGCTTTAAATCCTTCAGGATCATGTATAGCCATCTCTGAAAGCATTTTTCTATTTACCTCTATATTAGCTTTTTTAAGTCCATTTATAAACTTACTATAAGATAAACCATGCATTCTAGCAGCAGCATTTATTCTTGTAATCCATAATTTTCTAAAATCTCTTTTTCTTAATTTACGTCCTATATATGCTGATCTAAGAGCTCTCATAACCGCTTGATTAGCAGGTTTAAACAATCTACTTTTAGCTCCATAATATCCCTTTGCAAGTTTCAATACTTTCTTATGCTTTTTCTTAGCATTAATTGCCTTTTTTACTCTAGCCATTTTAAAAACCTCCCTTAACTATCTGTCTTCTATTTGTATGGTAATAATTTATCGATTCTCTTTTGGTCACTACTATCCATTATTTTTTCTTTTCTTAAATTTCTCTTTCTTTTAGAAGTCTTTTTACCTAATATATGACTTTTATAATTACTCCATCTTTTTATTTTACCTTTTCCAGTTTTCTTAAATCTTTTAGCTGCACCTCTATGAGTTTTCATTTTTGGCATAATAAATTCCTCCTCTCAATCTATGACTCAATAGGAGCTAGAAACATTATCATATTTCTACCTTCCATTTTAGGTTTCTTTTCTATAACTCCCAATTCAGAAGTTAATTCAGCAAATTTTTTCAGTACTTCTCTTCCAACATCAGTATGACCAAGCTCTCTACCTCTAAATCTAACAGTAACTTTCACTTTATCTCCATTTTTTAAAAATTTATTAGCTTGATTACTTTTTACATTTAAATCGTGATCCTCTATACGAGGAGATAATCTAACTTCTTTTATATTAATCGTTTTTTGATTTTTCTTAGCTTCCTTTTCTTTCTTTGCCTGTTCATATTTATACTTTCCATAATCCATTACTCTACAAACAGGAGGCTTAGCATTTGGAGCTACTTTAACAAGATCTAACTTTCTGTCAAAAGCTATAGCCTGAGCCTTTTTAATAGGAACAACACCTATCTGTTCACCATTGGAATCAATAAGTCTTACTTCTTTATCTCTAATTTGCTCGTTAGTTTGAAGTTCTTTAATATCAAAACACCTCCTATATAATTTGCAATAAAAAAAGCGAGTCATCAAAACTTCGCCTTCTCCTAATAGAAATAAACATACATAAATAATAAACATTTATGCTTTTCTTCTATTAACCTATAAGCTTTAGCCATAAGGTGAGAAGCGAAACTTCCACTTTGTTTTCCATATCATTATATGTTAAAGATTTCAATATGTCAACATTTTTTTAAACTTCTATATAATACCATCCATTTATACCATAAACTTAATAATATTAGAATACTATTTGGTTAAACTATAATTACAAATAAGAAAAGGCGGAGATATCTTGAAATATAAATTAATTAAACTAATTTTAATGATATTCATAATCTTTTCTTCCTTTTTAATATATGATGTTTACACTAAAGATACAAATATACTTAATACATCAATGGTAGATAATATCTTAATATGGCTTATAACTTTAAGTTTATTGGTTTATTATATAAGAAAAAAACATAATCCTGAGTTAGTTGCTTCCTCTATTACTACTAATAAAAAATCTGAGGAAGAATTAAGAAAAAAAAATAAACCAAATGTATCTTTTAATGATGTAGCTGGTCTAGATGAAGTTAAGGAAGAAATGCAAGAAATAATAGATTTCATCAATAACCCAACAAGATTTCAAAAAATGGGTGCAAAAATTCCCAGTGGAATACTATTCCATGGTCCACCTGGAACAGGTAAAACTCTTTTAGCAAAAGCACTTGCAGGCGAAACCAATTCAAATTTTTTATATTCTAGTGGATCCGAATTTGTAGAAAAATATGTAGGTGTTGGTGCTAAAAGAATAAGAGCTTTATTTGAAAAAGCAAAAAAAGATTCTCCAACAATTATATTTATTGATGAAATAGATGCTATTGGTTGTAAAAGAAATCTAGATAGCAATAACGAAAAAGATCAAACATTAAATCAATTATTAGTAGAATTAGATGGATTTAACAAGGATTCTATAGTAGTTGTTGTAGGAGCTACTAATAGATTAGATTTACTAGATGAGGCATTAACAAGACCTGGAAGATTTGACAGACACATTTATATAGGTAATCCTAATATAAAAGCTAGAGAAGATATATTTAAAGTTCATGTAAAAAACAAACCAATTGATATATCCGTTAATTTAGAGGAATTATCCAGAAAAACCCATGGTTTTTCTGGAGCTCAATTAGCTAATATTGCCAACGAAGCTGCAATTCTTGCTGTTAGAAAAAATAAAAGAAAAATTGATATTAATGATTTTAATAGTGCAATTGAAAGAGTTGTAGCAGGATTAGAAGTAAAAAATCCAACAGTATTAAATAAAGAAAAAGAAATTGTTGCACATCATGAGGCAGGGCATGCTATCGTAGGGAAATTATTAAAATCCGATATGATTCAAAAAATATCTATTATCCCTAGAGGTCAAGCTTTAGGGTATGTCTTAAAATTTCCTGATGATGAAAGATACCTACTTACAGAAAAAGAATTATATAATAAAATAATAGTTCTTTTAGCTGGAAGAGCTGCTGAAAAAGTTATTTTTAATGAAATTACTACAGGTGCAGAAAATGATTTAAAAAAGGCTACAGAATTAGCTACAAATATTGTATGTAATTATGGAATGAGTTCATTAGGTAATATGGCTATAAATGAAAACTATATTAGATATTACATAACATCTATTAATAATGAAGTATCTAATATAATAGAATCCTGCTACACTAAAGCACTTAATGTCATTGAAGAAAATATAGATTTTCTAAAAGATGTAGCAAGATATCTTATAGATAATGAAACAATGAGTATTAATGAACTAAATGAAATATTCGAAAAAAATCACCAATTAACTAAAACAGTAAATTAAAAGGATGCCTTGAATTCAGGGCATCCTTTTACGTCTAACTT
This sequence comes from Anaeromonas gelatinilytica, assembly GCF_016820635.1. Lineage (GTDB taxonomy): Bacteria > Bacillota > Clostridia > Tissierellales > SIT17 > Anaeromonas > Anaeromonas gelatinilytica. The sequence goes on from NZ_WSFU01000128.1 coordinate 17,820, forward strand.
TTTTCTTTAATTTCTTTTGTTATTCTATCCACAAAGTCTTCTAAAGTTAAAGTTCCATTATCTCCTTCATCTCTAGATCTAACAGATATTGCATTATTCTCTACTTCTTTCTCACCAACAACCAACATATATGGTATCTTCAGAAGTTGAGCTTCTCTTATTTTATATCCTATTTTTTCAGACCTATCATCTACTTCTACTTTTATTGCTTTACTTGCAAGTTCTTCCTTGATTTTCTCTGCATAATCATTAAACTTATCAGATATAGGAAGTATTATAGCTTGAACTGGAGATAACCAAACTGGAAACTTTCCAGCATAATGTTCTATTAATATTCCTAAAAACCTTTCTATACTACCTAATGCAGCAGTATGAATAATTATAGGTCTATGCTTATCTCCATCATCTCCTATATAAGTCAATTCAAACCTTTGAGGCATTTGAAAATCTAGCTGTATAGTTCCACATTGCCATGTTCTTCCTATAGCATCTTCTAAATGAAAATCTATCTTAGGACCATAGAAAGCTCCATCCCCTTCATTTAAAATGTAATTTACTTCTAATTCTTCTAAAGCCTCTTTTAAAGCTGTTTCAGCCATATTCCAATCTTCTTCTGAGCCCATTGACTTTTCAGGCCTAGTGGACAATTCAATATTATATTTAAAACCAAAAGTAGTATATATCTTATCAATTTTTCTTACTACACCTTTGATTTCATCCTTTATTTGTTCTGGTAACATAAATATATGGGCATCATCTTGAGTAAAAGCTCTAACTCTCATAAGTCCATGTAATACTCCTGACAATTCATGCCTATGGACCTTACCAACCTCTGCAACTCTCATCGGAAGATCTCTATAAGAATGCATTTCATTTTTATATACTAAAAATCCTCCAGGACAGTTCATAGGTTTAATAGCAAAATCCTCTTCATCAATTTTTACTTCATACATATTTTCTCTATAGTGATTCCAATGTCCAGAAGTCTCCCATAATTTTCTACTTAATATTATTGGTGTTTCAACTTCTACATATCCCTCTTCCCTATGAAGATTTCTCCAGAAATCTAATAACTCATTTTTTAGTACAGTTCCCTTAGGTAAAAAGAATGGGAATCCAGGACCTTCTTCCATTATTGTAAACAACCCTAACTCTTTACCTAATTTTCTATGATCTCTTTTCTTAGCCTCTTCTAAACGTTCTATATATTGATTTAATTCCTTTTTCTTTTCAAAAGATGTACCATATATCCTTTGTAACATCTTTCTATTTTCATCCCCACGCCAATAAGCCCCAGCTATATTTAATAATTTAAAAGCTTTTACTTTTTTAGTACTTGGTAAATGGGGTCCTCTACATAAATCTACAAAGTCTCCTTGTTTATAGAACGATATTTCTTCATCTTTTGGTAAATCCTCTACAAGCTCAACTTTATAATCCTCGCCCTGTTCTTGTAAATATTTAATAGCTTCATCTCTAGGTAATACAAATTTTTCCATAGATAAATCTTCTTTTACTATTTTTTTCATTTCTTTTTCGATCTTTTCTAAATCCTCTGGTGTAAATCTATGATTAGTATCAAAATCATAATAAAATCCATCATCTATAGCTGGACCAATTGCAAGTTTAGTATCAGGAAATAACCTTTTAACAGCATTAGCTAAAATATGAGCACTAGTATGTCTAAATACCTCTGCTCCATCTTTATCATCAAATTTAAGCAACTTCAAATAAGCATCTTCTTTTATTTCCTCTTTAAGACCCACAACTTTCCCATCCACCTCAGCTCCTACTACTGCTCTAGCTAAACCTTCACTTATATCTTTAGCTACTTGCAATGGCGATACTACATCTTCATATTCTCTTACGGAATTATCCGGTAATGTAATTTTAATTTTTGACATAATATTCCTCCTCAATTCTTATTTCGTTATATATCCAAATAAAAAACTCGCTCCTAGAATAACTCTAGGGGCGAGGCTAGCTTCGCGGTTCCACCCTTATTTATAACTTATAGATCTTAACGAGATCAACGGAAATCCTTATCCAAATTTGGTATCAGATTCAACTCCAGGTTAGTTTTCAATTGAACATATCTAAGAATGCTTTCAGCCTATGACATTCCCTCTCTTAAAACTGTTTTCAATTTACTCGACCCTTCAATGTTATTTATATATATTTACATTACATTATATATCCTATTATAAGCTAAGTCAACTATTATAAATATCAAAAAACATAAAATACTAATAATCCCTGTATCAAGCCTATTAATAAGCCTAATATTCCACCTAATATTTCAATATGTTTCAATTCCTTTTTAGCAACAGAAATAATTATTTCTTCTATCTTTTTTATATCATAAGTATTTATTTTATCCTCAACAATTTCTGATATTTTAACTTTTTCTACTGCATTATCAATCATTTCGTCCACTAACTCTTTAATAGCCTTATCTCCTTCTTGGACTATAAAATCGTTTACATAATTCAATATCATTTTTTTTATTGTAGAAGGAATTAACGACGGTAATTTTTCTTCTATAATTATATTTATTTTATTCAATATTGTGATTTTTATTCTACCTATTTCATCTTCATCTACTGCTTTATCTATTATCTCATGAATAGATAATAACTCCTCTTCTACTACCTCACCTATACTCTTTGCAATTTCATTCTTTCTTTTAGGAATTAAACCTTGAATATTAAATTTTATTATTGGTATTTCAATAGGATACAAGGGTTTAAACAATAATTTAATTGCAACAATATTAGTAAGCCATCCTATAAGTCCTCCTATAATCATCATAATAAATATCTCTAATATCTCCATACAACTCACCTCATCTTAAAGTTAACCATAATATTATACCACATAAAAATACTAAAAAAAACTTCTAAAGGATTACCCTTAGAAGTTTTAATCTTCTTTTATTAGATTTATTTTATTATCTACAGTACATATATTACATCCATAACAAATCTCTACTTTTTCATTAAATATACTACATATAATTTTAATAATATCGTCATTTCCTCTATCTTGAATATGAAGTATTAAATTTTCTGGAGCAATGGTTATTAGAGAACTAATTAAAAGATCATCATAACCCATCTCATTTTCATCCATCTCCTTAGCAATTTCTTTTAAAAAATCATTATTTATAATTTTCATATCTTTATCATATAATAGATACTTTTTATTTTTCATGAAAATAATATTTACAGTATCAATTTTAGGAGATTGAATATCTACAAAATATTTCAAAATATTTATAAATTCTTCAAGTTCTTTTTCTATTATTAAATCTTCAATAACTTTATCTACCGTGTTTTCTATTAATTTTACCCAAAAATTCAACCTGAAATTTATAAATCCTTCTATATTTATTTCATTATTATCTTCTAAGTAATTTAATATTGATCTAAGTATCTTTGGTCTTTTACTACTTTTATATAATAAATCTCCATCATATTTTCCATTATTAATAATTTTAGAAGTCTTATTATATATTTTTTTAATATCATTTTCTGGAAAATAAATATCTTTTGATGATAATTGTTTCTTCATTATAAAATATTGATACTTATTTAAAATTATATCTGTTATCTCTTCTGCTATATAATCTTTAATAATCCTTTTAATTTCAGTTATTTTCTCTATATTTTCATCTTTAATTATATACTGAATCATAGTTTCATTACCATTTATATAACTTTTATTTCTTATATTAATACTATCCTTTATAGTTTTTAATCTATTATTTAATAAATCAGGAAAATTACAAACCTTATTATTATACACGATTGATAAGCGGTACATTATGTCACTCCTTTCTACTGTAATAGTAGTATATGTGTAATGCTTTAGGTTATTCAATATATATATACATTAAATACAAATTAATGGAATTATTGAACCAATGTCTATTATTTTTTTATTTGATAATATTTTCGGAATTTTACCATTTATATTTAAAAAATTATCTATTTTTTCTTTGTCTGGATGATTAGAATAATCACCCGAAAAAAATATATATTTATTATCTATAGAACCTGTACTTCCACCTATAAATCCATAATTTAACCCTGGAAGATCAATATAACCTGGTTCTATAGTTAAAACTTCTATTTTAGTATTTTCAAGAGAGTTCTTTATACCAATATCAGATGTTATTATAGCTTCATTACTAATAATCGAAGTTGAACATTTAGTATATCCCTGTTTCGTATTAATTAATTGTATATTCATTTTTTTAAAATAATATTTTAATTTTTCATCAGTATATTTAAAATTGTGTATAGCATTATCTCCAACTCTTGCTATATTATATGCAATATTGTATGGATAGTTTCTACTTAGTTCTTTCTCTCCTTTCAAAACTGTAATATTATATTTTGATAAAAGTTCTTTATAATAATAAAATTCTTTTGGAGAAACTATAATTGTATTGCTATCTATTGGAGCGAGTATCATATCAGGATGATAACTTACTGCATTATATAATCCTTCATGCTTTCTTGTTTTAATTACACAAATACCTAAACGTTCAAAATAATCATTTATTTCCTTATCTATTCTTCCATCTAAAATTACTATATCCGGTTTTTTATAAGGTAAAAATGGATTTAATTTCATCTTTATCACCTATTTTTATTAATTATAATAAAACAAAAGACTCCCTAATACTAGAGAGTCTTCTCATGGAGGCGGCACCCAGATTTGAACTGGGGATAAAGGATTTGCAGTCCTCTGCCTTACCACTTGGCCATGCC
>NZ_WSFU01000115.1 GCF_016820635.1 Anaeromonas gelatinilytica
AGAGTAGAAATCATTACAAATCTCTACTCTGAAAAAAGTCTAACTTTTTGGGGTCACCTTATACTTGGAGGTATTTTTTATGGAAAGAAAAATAACAAAAAAAGATACCTACCCTGTTATGTTTAAAGAGTATCCAGACGTAGTTGATGTGGAACAAATGAGTGAAATGATTGGGATAAGTACAAAGACAGCTTACAAGTTACTCCGAGAAAATAAAATACAACATTTCAAGATAGGAAGAACTTATAAAATCCCAAAGCTCAATATCTTACTTTATATAAATGTCGTTTGAAAATCTACTGCGTCACAAAATTGTAAGCAGTCAATTAAGCTGATATACTAAAATTGTCAGTGGTAGGTGATTGACTGCTATTATTTTAGGAGGAACTAACATGGTAGCAGGACACTTACGAAAACAAAATGGATATTTTCAAATGATATTAAGTTATAAGTATGGTGATGGCAAAAGACGTACCAAATCAATCAGTACAGGACTTCAAATCAAAGGAAATCAGAAACGTGCTGAAGCTATGCTCTTAGAACCAAGAAAGAATTTCAATTCAGAGGACGCTATGACGGATAAGAACACTCCGTTCCATAAATTCCTTGAAAAATGGCTGAAAGACAAGATGAAAAGTTTAGATGCCGAAACTTTTGCATTGTACTCATATAACGTAAAAATTTTCATAAAGCCATATTTTGAAAAGTCAAAGATTCGTATCTGTGATTTAAAAACATCAGATATTGAAAGCTATTACAATCATGAGAAATCAGAGAATCGGGCAACTAAAACGGTTATCTTGTAATTACATGAAGTAATTACAATAGCTCTTGACTATGCAGTCGAACTTGAATGGATTGATAGTAATTCTGCAAAGGACATTAACCCAGCAACAGATGAGGTGTCTATACTTTTTACAGATTTTATGCTTGAATGGTTGGAAATGATGAAATCTTGTGTAGAAAAAACAACATTGGCATCCTACAACAGTACAGTGAAAAAACGTATTGTACCCTACTTCTTAGAAAAGAAATATACACTTACTGAAATGGAGGAAAACCCTAAATATATTCAAGATTACTATCAATACGAATTAAATTTAGGATTATCAGCGAACACAGTTATTCACAGTCATGCGAATATACGAAAAGCATTGCAATATGCCTTTCAACTTCAATTAATTAAACCAACCCAGCTGATAGAGTGGAACGTCCTAAGAAAGAGCAGTATGTTGCAAGTTACTATAATGCAGAAGAACTTGATACCTTGTTTAAAGTTTCCATAGGCGACCCTATGGAACTGGCAATCATTTTAGCAGCCTTCTATGGATTGCGTCGGAGTGAGATAATCGGTTTAAAATGGGATGCTATTGACTTTAAACGTAAAACAATAACTTGAGGAAGATTAGATTTCATGATTTAAGACATAGTTGTGCCAGCTTACTATATGCTAATGGCGTGAGTTTGAAAGAAATACAAGAATGGTTAGGTCATAGTGATATTTCAACAACTTCAAATATCTATACACATTTAGACTACAACAGCAAGATTTCTTCTGCTAATGCAATTCTACCTGCATTCCCGTCTGAACAGCCGATAGATTTTTACGAAGATTGGGATGAGATAGAAATAAAAAAAGCTCTGTAGTCTAAACTAAAGAGCTGAATTTACTGGTGCCGGTGGTGGGACTCGAACCCACACGCCATTATAGCACGCGATTTTGAGTCGCGGTCGTCTGCCAATTCCGACACACCGGCTTGCTTATAGGCTTATATTTAAAATCTCGCAACACTTACTTATCCTAACAGATTTAAGAGGGATATTAAAAATAAAGCAGTTTATTAAGTTGTAAGAACCTTGATTTATCAAGGATTCTGCCATATGTGTGTATAGCACACGCATTAGATTTTGAGTCCGGCGCGTCTACCAGTTCCACCACTTCGGCATATTCATGACGAGATATATAATAACATATATATTAATAAAATGTCAAGTGAATTTGGAAATTAATATTTAAATATAATTATTATATAAATGGAACTTTTTTTCTTTTTTATAAGTCAAATATATAAGGCGAAAGGGGTGTGAATATGACCTTAAATGAAAAAATATTAATAAAGAAAGCGTCCAATGGTGATATAAATGCTTTTGAAAAGTTAATAGATAGTTATCAAAAAAGAGCATATAATATAGCTTTAAAATTCATGAAGGAGCCTGAAGATGCTAAAGATGTATCTCAACAAGCTTTCATTAAAATTTTTAAATATATTAAAACATTTAATTTCAAATCATCCTTTAATACTTGGATTTATAGAATTATAGTAAATATATGCATAGATTCTATAAATAAAAATAATAAAAATGAAACTTATCTATTAGATAATCCTATTGAGACATTAGAAGGGAAAATGAGTAGGGATGTAAGAGATGATAGAAATAAACCTGATGATATTTTAGATAAGAAAGAGAGTAGGGAGTTAGTACATAATGCAATTAATAGATTAGATGATATATATAGAATAATTATAATTTTAAGAGATATAGAGGGATTTTCATATAAAGAAATATCGGAGATTTTAGAAATATCAATAGGAACAGTAAAATCTAGGATTAAAAGAGGGCGGGATAAATTGAGAATAATTTTGAAAGAAGAATTGGAACAAAATTTGTAGAATTAAGTCTAAATATATGGAAGGAGGAGAAAAATGAATTGTAATGAATGTGTTGAAAAAATATCTCCTTATATTGATAATGAACTCAGTGAAATAGAAAAAAAAGAATTTGAAGATCATATTAAAGAATGTAAAGAATGCGATAAAATATATAAAGAGACATTAGATGTTGTTGAGAAAGTAAAATCTATTGGAAACGAATCTTTACCTGATGATTATGAATATATATTGAGAAATAAACTAGAAAATGAAAAATCATTTATGGCAAGGAAAAAAAGCTATAGAAAGTGGATTAGTTTAGGAGTTGCTATTTCATTAATACTTATTATATTTATAATGCCTAAAATGTTTTATATTATAAAGAATAATTTAAGTACAAATTCTGGAAATAGAACAGAAGAAAGTATTGATACAACAGAGCAAAATAATAGTATAGGAGTAAATGATAGCATAAATAATAATATAGAGTCATCTGATACTCATGAAAAAGAATATGATGCAAAAAATATAATAAATAATAAAATAATAAAAAATTCTTATATTAAAATGGAAATAATAGATTTCAATAAAATACTAGAAGAAATATATGATTATATTAATTCTAAAGAAGGATTTATTGAAAATTCTGATATTAATATTGTAAATGAAGGAAATAGAGAATATAGGGAAGGGAATATAAATATAAAAATTCCACAAGAGGATTTAGATGAGACTATTAAATTTATATCTCAAAGAGGAAAAGCTATTAATATATCTACAAGTTCTGATGATGTTACTAAAGAATATATTGATTTAGAAGCTAGATTGAGTAATCTTAATATTCAAGAAAAAAGATTAAAAGAGTTATTAGATGAAGCTGAAAATATTGATGATATTTTAAATATAGAAAATGAACTTAGGAGGATAAGAACAGAAATTGAACAGGCACAATCTACATTAGAAAATTTAGATGATTTAGTATCATATTCTACTATAAATTTAGAAATGACGGAAGTTGATTCTATTGATGATAAAATTCAATCATTAGATAATAATATATTTTTAACTTCAAGGAAGGGCTTTATATCTACTATAAATTTTATTATTAAAGTTTTTCAAAATATTATTATATACACTATAACTTTTTTGCCAATATTAATATTAGTAGCTATATTAATATTTTTATTTCGTAAAAAGAATAATGTGAAAAAATAATTTGTTTTGATGAGTAAATAAAGGAGATCTATTTTAATAGATCTCCTTTATTTACTGAAAAAGTTTTTTAGTATATACTTATTTTGTAGAACAAATTATTTAATGATTTAGAGGAGTTGTAAAAATGGAGAATAAAAGAGTAGTTTTGATAGACGGAAATAGTTTATTACATAGAGCTTATCATGCATTACCACCGTTAAAGAATAAAGATAATTTATATACAAATGGAGTATATGGATTTATGACAATGCTTTATAGAGTTTTAGATGATTATAATCCTGATTATATATCAGTGGCTTTTGATAAGAAAGGACCTACATTCAGACATAAGGAGTATATAGATTATAAAGCAGGCAGAAAGAAGACTCCAGATGATTTAGGGATGCAATTTCCAATATTAAAAGATGTATTAGATAAAATGAATATAGATAGAGTGGAGATAGACGGTTATGAAGCAGACGATATTGTTGGAACTTTAGCTAAATATTGTGGCGATAAGAATATGGATGTTATTTTGGTTACAGGAGATAAGGATTATCTTCAATTAGTAGATAAGAATATAAAGGTTTTAATTACTAAAAAAGGTATTACGAATCTTGAAATATACGATGAAGAAGCTATGTTAGATAGATATGAATTAACACCTACTCAATTTATAGATTTAAAGGGACTTATGGGAGATAAGTCTGACAATATACCAGGAGTTCCAGGAGTTGGTGAAAAAACAGGTATAAAACTTTTAAAAAAATATAATTCAATTGAAGGAATATATGACAATATAGAAGAAGTTTCAGGAAAGAAATTAAAAGAAAGACTCATAGAAAATAGAAATCAAGCATTTATGAGTAGAAAACTGGCTGAGATAATCATAAATGTTCCGTTAGATATTAATTTAGAGGAACTAAAAAGAGAAGATCCAAATGAAAAAGAGCTATTAGAATTATACACTAAGTTAGAATTTAAAACTTTTATACAAAAGATTGATAAAAAGGTTATAGAAGATTCTAAAGAGAGTATTGATATGAATATAAAATTTTTGAATACTAAAGAAGATTTAATGAAAGAAGTAAAAAATATTAATAATAAACATGATCTTATATTTAAGTTTATTGTTAATGGTTTAAATCCTTTGAAAGATGATATTTTAGGTTTATCTTTTAAATATAGAAAGGAAGACTCTTTTTATATTTCTTTTGAAAATGAAGAAGATATAAGAGAAAAATTATTATATTTAAAAGAAGTATTTAGAAGTTCGGATATTTCTAAATCCGGTCATAATATCAAAGAAGATATATTAGTATTATTTAGATATGGTTTAGAAATAGATAATATTTCTTTTGATTCTGTAATTGCACAGTATTTAATAGAAGCTTCACAAAATGATTATTCTTTGAAAAAAATAGCAGATGATTATTTAAATATAGGGATCAAAAATTTTGAAGATTTATTAGGTACTGGAAGAAATAAAAAGACTTTGAAGGAAATAGAAAGAGAAGAATTATCTGAGTTTATATTGTCTCAGTTAAATATAATATATAAAGTAAAACCTATATTGATGAAGAAAATTGAAGATTATGATATGAAAGAATTATTCCAAAATATAGAAATGCCACTAATTGAAGTTTTAGCAGATATGCAATATCATGGATTTAAAGTTGATTCTCAAATATTAAGAGAATTAGGAGAGGAATTTGATGAAAAGATAAATAGTTTAACTCAAAATATATATGAATACAGTGGAGAAAAATTTAATATAAATTCTCCAAAACAATTAGGAATTATTTTATTTGAGAATTTGAATTTGCCGGTAATTAAAAAAACTAAAACAGGCTATTCTACTAATGCTGAAGTTTTAGATAAATTATTAGGTGAACATCCAATAATAGAAAAAATATTGGAATATAGACAGATTGTAAAATTAAAATCAACTTATGTAGACGGACTTATGCCTTTAATAGATAAAAAAACTAATAGAGTACATTCGAATTTTAATCAAACAATAACTACTACAGGTAGAATTAGTAGTACAAATCCAAATCTTCAAAATATACCTATAAAGACTGAAGAAGGGCGAAAAATAAGAAAGGTATTTGTGGCTGATAATGAAAATTATAAATTAGTAGATGCAGATTATTCTCAAATAGAATTAAGAGTATTAGCTCATATTTCAAATGAGTCAAAACTTATTAAAGCCTTTGAAGCTCAAGAAGATATTCATACAAAAACTGCTTCAGAGGTATTTGAAGTTAAAAGAGATGAAGTGACTTCTTTAATGAGAGGAAGAGCAAAAGCAGTTAATTTTGGAATTATATATGGTATAAGTGATTATGGTTTATCCAGGGATTTAGACATTAGTAGAAAAGAAGCAAAAAAGTATATTGATAATTATCTTAAAAATTATAGTAATGTTAAAGAATATATGGATGATATAATAAGTCAAGCTAAAAAGGATGGTTATGTAAAAACTTTATTAAATAGAAGAAGATTTATTCCAGAAATAAAATCAAGAAACTATAATATAAGATCTTTTGGAGAAAGAACAGCATTAAATACTCCTATACAGGGAACGGCAGCAGATATTATAAAGATAGCTATGCTTAATGTATATAGGGAATTAAAAATTAGAGGGTTAAAATCTAAACTTATATTACAAGTTCATGATGAGTTAATTATAGAAACTCATAAGGAAGAAATAGAAGAAGTAAGATTGTTACTTAAAGATTTAATGGAAAATGCTATAAAACTTGATGTACCTTTAGTTGTTGATATGCAAGAGGGAGACAGCTGGTATGAGGCAAAGTGAGATTAAAATAATTGGATTAACAGGAGGAATAGCTACTGGTAAAACTACTGTTTCAAGAATAATAAGAGAAAAAGGATATCCTTTGATAGATGCAGATTTAGTAGCAAGAGAAGTAGTAGAGGTAAACGAACCAGCATATAGGGAGATTGTTAATATATTTGGTACTTCAATATTACTTTCTAATAATAATATAGATAGAGAAAAATTAGGTAGTATAATATTTGATAATAAAAATTTAAGATCTAAACTTAATAATATTGTTCATCCAAGGATTTATTTAAAGGTTAAAGAATATATTGAGAAATATAAAAAGAAAGGATCTAAATTAATATTCGTAGATATTCCTTTGCTTATAGAAGTAAAAAATGATTTAGAAAAAGAAAATATAAGATTTGATGAAATATGGCTGGTTTATGCTAATAAAAATCAACAAATAGAGCGATTAAAAGAAAGAAATAATTATACAAATGAGGAAGCAGTATCTAGAATAAATTCTCAAATGGATATTGAGGAAAAAAAGAAATACTGTGATAGAATAATTGATAATACTAAAAATATTAAATATACAATAGAATCTATAGAAAAAAATATATCAGAAATAATAATGGAATAGGTGGGGTATATTTGAAAAATAAATCATCAGATATATTATCTGCTATAATATTAATTATATTAATATTAGTAATAACAGTTTTAAGTATTAAGTTTGTAAAGGAAAAAATATATCCACTAAAATACAAGGAATATATATTAATGTATTGTGATGATTATAATGTAGATCCTAATTTAGTTGCTGCAATAATTAGTGTAGAAAGTAAGTTTAATAAAGATGTAGTATCATCAAAGGGAGCTATAGGATTAATGCAGATATTGCCTGAAACAGCTATATGGATATCTCAGCAAAATTCTATGAAAGAATTTGAAGAGTGGATGTTATATACTCCTGAAGTGAATATAAAAATGGGTACTTGGTATATAAATCATTTATATAAACAGTTTGAAGATATTGATCTTATTTTAGCAGCATATAATGGTGGAAGTGGAAATGTTTCAAAATGGCTTGAGGATGAGAAATATAGTAAAGATGGTAAAACATTAGATATTGTTCCTTTTAAAGAAACTAGAGAATATATAAAAAAAGTGAATTTTAGAAGAAAAGTATATAAATATTTATATGATTTATAATTTTAATATTAAGTTCAATATTATATAATTTTTGATATAATATTAGTATTGAGATTTAATTTTTAAGGAGGAATATTATTGAGAAAACTGAGGATGAAAATTTTAGCAGTTGTTTTGTTAGTGAGTATTGTGATGATTGGATGTACAGATAATACCCTTAATGATGAAAAAAAAGAAGGTAATATTGAGGAAGAGGAAAATTATGATCCAGAATACGGGGGTAAAATAACTATACCAATTTCTCCAGTAAATACTATAAATCCTCTTTTAAATAAAAGTGAAAGTTTGTATGATTTTTATAGGTTAGTTTATGAAGGGTTATTTGAGTTTAATGAAAATCATGATATAGAAAAATTATTAGTAGATAGTTATAAGATTGAAAATAGAGGGCGTACTATAAATATAAAGTTAAAGGATAATGTTAAATGGCATGATGGCGAAGATTTTACTTCTAAAGATGTAAAATTTACTATAGATGCATTGAAACATGCTGCTAGGGATTCTATATATAGAGATATATTAGAACAATATTTTAGTGCTATAAAACCAGAAAATATTGAACATATATTTAATGTTAATATAATTGACGATAAAAATGTGGAAATAAATTTTGATAGAAGCTATAGTAATGCATTAGAGAGTTTAACATTCCCTATATTTCCACAACATAAATTTAAAAATGGAAGTGGAGGCAATGATTTTGATAAGTTGTTAAGTGATAAAGAAGATTATACATTTATTGGTACAGGTCCATATAAATTTGTAGATTACGAAAAAATGAAATTTATTGAATTAGAAGCTAATAATGAATGGTGGAAAGGAAAACCATATATTAATACAATAGTTGGTAAGATTATTGAAGATGATGTAACAGTTACTTCTTTTAATTCAAGAGGTGTTGATTTGGCGAAAGTATCAGGAAGAGATTGGGATAAATATTCTGATAATGCTAACACTAAGATTTATGAATATGTTACTAATAATTATGAGTTTTTAGGTTTTAATTTTAGAAAGACAATATTTAATAATGAGAATGGTAAAATTATAAGAAAAGCTATAGCTTATGGAATTGATATTAAAAATATTATTGAGAAAAATTATATGGGAAATGCTACAGAATCTGATTTGCCATTATTATATAAATCTTGGCTAATAAATGAAGATGCAATTAAATACGAATATGATCCTGATGAAGCTAAAGATATATTAAAAAAAGCAGGTTTTGTTGATTCTAATAAAGATGGTATATTAGAGACACCAGATGGGAAAAAATTAGAATTTAAATTATTAACCAATTCCTATAATTCTTTAAGGACTGGTACTGCAGATATGATAATTAAAGATTTAAAAGAAATAGGAATATCTATTATACCAGATTATACTATTAAAAATGAAGAAATGGTTTCAGATGATGAGATTGAAAAAGATTGGGGAAATATAACATCTAGAATTAAAAAGGGAGATTTTGATATAGTTTTAATAGGATGGGAATTTTCTGAAACTCCAGATTTGTCTTTTGCGTTTCATTCACAAGAGATAAAAAAAGGAAATAATTTCATAGCTTATAAAAATCCTAAGATGGATCAATTATTAGTTGAAGCTTTTAATGCTCAAAGTAGAGAAGAAAAGAAAGAGAAATATCATGATATACAAGATATTTTATTAGAAGATTTACCATATGTAGGTTTATTTTTTAGAAACAATGCTCTACTTATAGATAATAGAATTAAGGGTGATATTAATCCAAAATCTTATGATTTGTATAAAGATATATATAAATGGTTTATTCCTAAAGAATTACAAAATAATCCATCAGGAGATAATGATGGTTCTGATAAAAACAAGTAAATTTCTTGACATAATTAGTATTTAGAGTTAGAATATAAAAGCAATCTAAATACTAGCCGTGGTGGTGGAATTGGCAGACACGCTATCTTGAGGGGGTAGTGATCAAATGATCGTGCGGGTTCGAATCCCGCCTACGGCACCAAGTTATAAGCTACATTTTTGTTGGAGATAAACCAATGAGAATGTAGCTTTTTTCGTATCTAAAATATTATTTAAGTTTGCAGTACCCAAGCGGGTACTGCCAGCCTGTCGAAAAAGGTCCAGCGGAAGAGGCCACTGAAAAAGTCCAAAAAAGATATAATTTCGAATTTGTGATGGAAATCATATCTTTTTTTAGTTACAATATAAGTATCAAATAAAAGT
>NZ_WSFU01000065.1 GCF_016820635.1 Anaeromonas gelatinilytica
AGGTCAGTTCTATCAATCAGATACCATCTTTTGATAGAGAAGCCTTTAGTAGTTTAGAACCCCGCTCCTTTAGGTGTGGGAGCAGTCAGTCTAAGTTTAATATATAATCCATTAAAAAAGATATACTTTTATTTATATATTTATTTCTATGATAAACAATGGAAAAATATCTACTAAGTTCCAAGTCCTTTATAGGTAATATATTAATATTACTTTCTGAACCATTCAATGACATTTTTGATACTATACCTAATCCCAAACCATATAATGTGGCATTTTTTATTGCCTCAGTATTATTGTACTCTCCAGCAATATTGTATTCTATATTATGCCTTTTCATTTCCTCTACAAAAAGGTCTCTAGAACCACTTCCTTCTTCTCTCATGAGAAAATTCCTATATTGCAAATCATCAAAACTAATATCTTTCTTATGAGAAAGAACATCTTTATCATTTGCAATTATAACTAATTCATCCTCATAAAAAGATTTTACTATAATATCCTTATGATCTATTTTACCCTCTACTAATCCTATATCTATCTTTGAATTGAGTAAATTTTCTTTAATAAAAGATGTATTCTTCACTATTACTTTTATATCCATATCGTGATTTTCAGATTTTATTTCCGATAAAATTTTAGGTAAAAAATATGTTCCGATAGTAATAGTAGCACCTAAAACTATATTATTATAAAAACTTTTCTTTTCCATTACTCTTTCGATATCGTCACTTAAAGAAAGAACATGATAACTATAGGATAATAGCTCCTTACCTGATTTTGTTAAGTATATTTTCTTTGAAAGTCTTTCAAATAATTTTGTATTATAATAATCTTCTAATTCGGAAATTGCTTGACTAACTGAAGGCTGACTAATATATAGTTTTTTAGCTGCTTTAGTCATATTCATTTCTTCACACACCGTAATAAATATCTTTAAATGTCTAAAATTCATGGTTTTCTCCTTTTTTCTATATTTTAACACACTTATCTAATTTTTTATTATAGGTATTTACTTATTATAACTATAAAATTATAATATTTCACTTATCTATTTTGGAATGCTATACTTTTTTCTGTAATTATAAAAAAGTAGGAGGTCAAAATATATGAAAATCAAAAAATATTTACCAGGAATTTTTATGGCATTTTTAATTGCCATCATCTCAACATTTTTAGGAAATAAAGTTCATATAATAGGTGCAAGTGTATTTGCTCTAATATTTGGTATAATATTAAACTTAATAATAAAGGATAAAACTCCTTATAAAAACGGACTGAAATTCACATCAAAAAAATTATTAAAAACTGCTATTGTGTTTTTAGGAGCAAGTCTTAGTATACAGCAAATTTTAACCATAGGTAAATATTCATTATATGTAATGAGTTTTACATTATTAGCTGCTTTTGGTTCTGGATACTTATTATCTTCAATTTTAAAAATCAATTGGAAAATGAGTACATTGATATCAGCTGGTACTGGTATATGTGGTGGTTCAGCAATTGCTGCCATATCTCCAACAATAGATGCAGATGAAAGCGATATAACATATGCTATAGCTGCTACATTCATATTTGATATACTAATGATTATTCTATTTCCTATAATGGGAAATCTATTAGGACTATCAGATTTATCCTTTGGTCTATGGACTGGAACAGCTGTTAATGATACTTCTTCTGTAGTAGCAGCTGGATATGCCTTTAGTGATCAAGCCGGAGAATTTGCCACTATTGTTAAATTAACTAGAACATTGGCTATTATTCCTATAGTTTTATTATTCTCATTTATAGGAGCATATAAAAAAGGAAAAGAATACAAAGAAAGTAATAATGAAATACAAGTAAATAAAGGAAGATATTTAATAGAAATAGCTCCTTGGTTTATACTATTATTCCTTGTATTTTCAGTTATAAATAGTTTAGGCTATATCTCAACAAACTTAAAAGATTCTTTAAATATTATAAGTAAATTTTTGATGGCTATGGCACTAGGAGCAATAGGTTTTAATACGGACATAAAAAAGATGGTCCGTGCTGGAATAAATCCAATGATATTAGGATTTTTAGTTTCTTTAATAGTAGTTGTTGTATCCTTAATAGTTCAATTTTCATTAGGCCAAATATAATCAAGAGGCTGCCTCAAAAATGATTTATTTAATCACTTTGAGACAGCCTCTTATTTAACACTTACCATAAATATATTTTATTTAATTTTTTCAACTATATTTTAGGATACCCATTCAATACGTCTTCTAATTCATAAGTATATTCACATCTACAAAAAATGGAAGCAATTGTATGATAATTCCACCTACAATGAAAATTATAATTTTAGGATCATCAACAAATGTCATATATTTGTTTTTATCCTGTTTTATTTTATTCCCTATATTTTTAATATTTACTTTTTCATAGAGTTCTTTAAGTTCCTTATCTCTTATACTTACTATTAAGAAAACTAAAAATAAAACAATTCCTACAATCAATTTTCCAGTATTGTGACTTATATTTGGAAATAAAGGCAAAAATAAATATTCAATTAAGGCAATTATTAAATTATATATATAATGTATTATAATCGACCACTTTATATTTCCAGTTAAAATATAGGTAAATCCAAGTATTAATCCTATAATAAATGCATGTAAAAATCCAATTCCATGCATTGCGCCAAAATATATAGATGAAACTATAATTGAAAATAAATAACCAATACCTTTTAACTGATTCAAAAAAATCCCTCTATATAGAATCTCTTCAATAATTGGCACTATAAATATCGCAAAAACTGATAATTTTTTTGCAGTTTCAGGCATAGGTATATTTAAAATATACCTAGTATAAATATCCATTATAAAAGTACTTATCAATGCAAAAAAAAGTGATATACTTATAAATAATAATGTTAATTTTATCTTGGATTTCAAACTTAATTCATATATTTGATTTTTATTTAAAAACATGTCTTTAAAGTTTACTTTAAATATGAATAGAGCTAAAATTATTAAGGATAAAGTATGCTGAGAACTTCTAATTAACATATCTATTTCAATAGGATCACTTTTACTTAATGGTCCATTATTATGTAAAAAATTAACTAATGAATCATTTATAAAAGTTACAAAAACAAATTCAATAATAAAACCTATGATAATAAATTTTCCTATTTTACTTGCAATTTGTGCAATCTGATTTTGATTTATTTCTCCCATATGCCTCTTCCCCTTTTTAATATTGATATATATAATATTATATACATTTTTTTATATCTATCGTTTAAATCTAGCCCCATTGACTCAAATATTATCATCAAATATTTAATATTTCAATAAATTTGGATGAACAACAATTTAATTGGTATGAACGACAATTCTAAACAAAAATTGTCATTCATATCGACTAAAATTTTATTTATATAAAGAAAAAGCTGCCTCAAAAATGATTTATTTAATCACTTTGAGACAGCCTCTTTTATTAAGCCGATATTCCTTTGAACTGAGTTGTATATAAGTCATAATAGAATCCTTTTTCTTTTATTAATTCCTCATGATTACCCTGTTCAATTATCTTTCCATCCTTTATTACCAATATCTTATCGGCATTTCTTATAGTTTGAAGTCTATGAGCTATTACAAAACTTGTTCTACCCTTCATTAAATATTCCATACTTTCTTGGATATGAAACTCTGTTCTAGTATCAACATTAGATGTAGCTTCATCTAATATAAGAATATCTGGATTTGATAATATAGTCCTTGCAATAGATATTAATTGTCTCTCTCCTTGAGAAAAGTTTTCTCCACCTTCAGATACTACTGTATCATATCCATTTGGAAGTCTAGAAATAAATCCATCTGCATTAGCTAACTTTGATGCTTCTATTACTTCTTCACTTGTAGCATCTCTTTTTCCATATCTTATATTTTCAAATACTGTAGTTCCAAAAAGATTTGTATCTTGAAGTACTACACCAATTTTATCCCTCAGACTATCTTTATTTATATCATTTACATTGTGACCATCTATTAATACTTCTCCTCTATCCACATCATAAAATCTATTTATAAGATTAATAATAGTGGTCTTTCCACTTCCTGTGGGACCTACTATTGCTAGTATCTCTCCTGGATTAGCTTCAAAAGAAATATCCTTTAATATATCTTTATCCTTGTCATATCCAAAATATAAATTCTTAAACTCAACATGCCCTTTTATTTTATTTATCATGAAATCAGAATCATTTACATATTCATCTTCTTCATCAATTACTTCAAATATCCTTTCAGCACCTGCTACCGATTGTTGCAATGTATTAAATAGTTGAGCTAATTGACTTATTGGTCTAGTAAACTGTCTTGCATAGGCAGAAACTGCAGCTATTTGTCCTACTGATACTGTTTTAAACCTTATAGCAAAATATCCTCCTGAAACTATAATGACCACATATATAAGATTATTTAAAAATGTAATCACAGGCATTATTATTCCAGAATAAAGTTGAGCTTTAAAACCTGCTTCTTTAAGGTCTTCATTTTTCTTTTCAAAAGTATCTATCACATCTTTTTCTTGATTGTAAAGTTTTATAGCCTCTAACCCACCAATGGATTCCTCAACAATTCCATTTAATAAAGCTAAATGTTTTTGTTGAGCCTTGAAGTTTTTGAAAGTCTTTCTAGTTATAAACAGTGTAAATATACCCATTATAGGTACAAATAATATAGCTATTATAGCTAATCTAGGGCTTGCTACAAACATAAGTACTAAGGCACCTATTATCGTAATAACACTAGTTATAAGTTGTATCACTACTTGACTTAATCCTGAACTAATCAATTCAATATCATTAGTCAATCTACTCATTATGTCTCCACTGGAATTAGAATCATAATATTTCAAAGTTAAATTTTGCAATTTATCAAATGCATCCTGTCTAATGTCTTTGACTGTCTTCTGAGCTATTGAAGCCATTATATAGGACTGAAGCCAACTAAATAGTCCAGCTAATACTCCTAAAGCAATAATAACTATTGACATCATTACTATACCTTTATAATCTATATTTAGTATATATTCATCTATTGTTATACTAAATGCATAAGGTATTGCTAGATTTAATAGAGTTCCTAAAATAGTAGAAAGAAATACAACAAATAATCCTAATCTATACTTTCTTAGATATCCTACTATTCTCATTATTGTTCCTTTGAAATCCTTAGGCCCTCTTCCAATATGTGGTCCATGAGGTCCTCCAGGTCCCGGTCCATGAGGTTTCTTACTCATTTACAACATCCCCTCCAAATTGTGAATTATAAATTTCTTTATATACATTACTTTTTTCTAATAATTCATTATGAGTTGCAAATCCATCCAAATTACCGTAATTGTCTAATACTACAATTTTATCCGCATCCATAATGGTAGAAATTTTCTGGGAAATCATCAATGTAGTAGTTTCCTTCCCTAATTTTTTGATATTCTTCTTAACCATTTCTTCACTATTGGCATCCAAAGCACTAGTAGTATCATCTAATATCAATATAGACGGTTTTTTAATAAATGCCCTTGCTAAAGATAATCTTTGTTTTTGTCCGCCAGAAAAATTGTTTCCTTTCTTTTGAACCTTAGAGTCAAATTTATCATCTAATTTATCTATAAATTCCTTTGCTACAGCATTAGATGAAGCTTCTTCTAAATCTTCTATAGATGCATCTTCATTCCCTTGAATTAAATTGCTTTTTACTGTACCAGAAAATAATACAGGAGTTTGAGTAGCCATACTAATCTGTTCTCTTAAGGACTTGATATCCAAATCTTTAATATTATAACTATCTAATAAAATCTCACCAGAACTAACATCATATAGTCTCGGAATTAATTTTACCAATGAAGATTTTCCACTTCCAGTAGAACCTATTATTCCTATTGTTTCACCTTTATTTATCTTAAAGGAAATATTATTTAAAACATTATTCCCATCCTTCACATAAGAAAAATCTACATTTCTAAATTCTATATCGCCAGTTAGATTAAATTTCTTTATTGAATCGTCACTATTAGTTAAATCTATTTTTTCTTTAAATATTTCATTTACTCTTTTAGCACTAGCTTCAGCCCTAGATACAAATATAAGCATCATTGCAAGCATCAATAATCCCATTAATATTTGCATATTATAATTAAAAAATGCCATGATTTTACCAGCATCGGCTAATCCATTATTGACTAATGTTCCATTCTCAATAAGTCCAGCACTTAAATATAATATCCCAGCTATACCTAGGTTTACTATTATATTGATGGCAGGCATTGCATAGGCGATTATCTTATTTGCTTTAGTAGATGTAACTCTATAATCTTCATTTTTTTCTGTAAATCTTTTATTTTCATACTTCATATTAACAAAGGATTTTATTACTCTAGGAGAATTAACATTTTCTAAAGCTACATCATTAAGTGCATCAACTCTCTCTTGTACTTCAGTAAATAATGGTAAAGCCTTTTTCATTATTATACTTATCCCAATAATTAATAGCGGCATTATCACTATATAAATAGAAGATAATTCTAGCGATGTCTTTATTGCTAAAATTAAACCACCTAAAAGCATTATCGGCCCCCTAATTATTCCTTTAAATAAGAACATAAAGAAATTTTGAATTTGTAACATATCATTTGTTGATGAGGTAATAAGCCTACCTGTTTTAAATTTATCTACATTTCTAAAAGATAAACTTTGAATCTTTTTAAATAAATCAGATCTCAAATTGGCTGTAGCATATTGAGCTATATACTGAGCACAATAATTGTTTATAAGACCTGCTATTATTGATCCTAATGCAATAACCATCATGATTAAAGCTGTCTTTCTCAACAATCCTAAGTCTCCTATAGGCAATGCATAGTCAACAATTTCTGTCATTAAATAGGGAAGATATAATCCTGCCAATACTTCAAAAAACATAAATAGTATTGCTAAAACCGCATATATACTATATTGTTTCATATATTTAAATAAATTTCTAAGATTTTTCATTCTTTTCCTCCTTATCTATCTTTCCTTTACTTTTGCATATAGATTATTCAATATTTTATTTATTACATCAACAAAAGCATCTAATTCTTCCTCTGATATTTCTTTTGTAATATCATCTTCTACTAAACCTAATACTCCTTTAATTTCCTTTTCAATCTTTTTTGCTTTTTCAGTTACATATATCAACTGTTTTCTTTTATCCTCAGAATCCTTTAATTTAACTACCAAATTTTCTTCTATTAATTTCTTTATTCCCTTGCTTACTGCTCCTTTATCTATCTTATATAATTCACATAGATCATTTTGAGTTATTCCTTCATTATCATATACTGACAATAATAAAAAAAAGTGAGAATGAGTTATATCGTGGGATTCTAATTTTTTGTCAATTAACATAATATGTAATCTATGAATCATGCCTAAATATTTTCCTATATCTTCTCTTCTCATTTTCTCCTCCTAATAACAGTTGACTTGACAACCATTATATTTTAAATTAGTTGACCTGTCAACTAATTTTTTTGAAAAAATAATTCTAGATAATTTTATCTAGAATTATTAAAATTATAGATACTAATAAAGCTCTGACTGCTCCCACATCTGAAGAAGTGGGCTTTCTCGCTCATAAGTTCTGTAATACTATAACAGCCTTTTACTAATACCAAGCAATATTATATTCTATTGGAAGTTCATCTATTATAAAAACCTATTCAGTAGCATGGGCAATTCTGCTCGCAGCAGATGCTGCAATAGCTGATACTAAATCATCCATGAATGTATGGATCGCCCTTCCTTGTTTTCCTTTGTTATCAAGTTCTTTAATTATTCCTATTTTTTCTTTGTCTAAATAACCATAATTAGTAAGTCCTATCGTTCCATATACATTTACTATAGATAAAGGAATTATTTCATCAATACCGTATAATGGCTCATCCGTTTCTATTATCTCTTGTAACGGATATGGAAGCTTCTTTTCTTCTGCTAACTCATCTAATGCTATCCCTGTCAAAATAGCATGAATAACTTCTCTCTTTTTAAGAACCTCAAATATATTTTCCTTACAAAATTCCATAGTAAGTTCATCAGTATACCTTCCTTGAAGTTCCATTACTAGTTCAGCAATATCATCGATTGCAACTCCTCTTTCCTCCAATTTATTAATAGTTATATTATATAATTCTTTTTCTCCATATGTATGTGTCATTTAAATCCCTACTTTCAATTATTTATACCATTTATTATTTACCCAATATCTTTTTAATCAATTATAAAATCATAAAAACACCTTTAGAATATTCTAAAGGTGTTTTTACTAATGTCATATATTATATTTTTCTTATTCTTAAAATATTTTATTCCTCCCCAAATATTTTCTTTGCTATACTTCTACCTGTAGGAGTAGCTGCTAATCCTCCTAAAGCTGTCTCTTTTAAAGTTGGAGATATTGATTTACCCACATTATACATAGCTTCAACCACTTCGTCAAAAGGTATAACACTTTTAATGCCTGCTAAAGCCATATCGGCTGATATCAGTGCATTAGTAGCTCCAATTGCATTTCTTTTAGTACAAGGACTCTCAACTAATCCAGCTATAGGATCGCATACTAGTCCTAATATGTTCTTAATAGTCATAGATGCAGCTTCCAAAGACTCTTCTGGAGTACCTCCTTCTAACTCTACTAATGCTCCTGCTGCCATAGCTGCCGCTGACCCTGTTTCTGCTTGACATCCTCCATCTGCCCCAGATACCGTTGCATTTTTAGCAATTACAAATCCTATTGCAGAAGCAGTAAATAACATTTTTACTAATTCATCATCTTCTACACTGAACTCATCTTTAACCATATATATTACTCCTGGTAATATTCCAGAGGATCCTGCTGTCGGTGCAGCAACAATCTGACCCATGGATGCATTTACCTCTAACACTGCCATTGCTGCTGCTGTTGCTTTTAATGTTCTTTTACTGGATAATGTTTTACTATTCATATATCTTTCTTTAAGTCTCTTAGCATCTCCACCCACTAATCCACTTATGGATTTTTTATCATTATTTATTCCCTTATCAACAGCAGATAACATGGTATTTAGGTTTTCCTTCATTTGTTCAAATATTTCATCATAACTTTTTCCAGTATTCATTTCTTCTCTTAAAATCATAATTTTCCATATCTTTTTATCATATTTCTTGCATATATCTAATAATTCTCTACCATTTTTAAAATTATACATTTTTTCACCCTTTACAATCCATTTATCATATAAACTTCTTTTATTTTTTCAGAGGAATTTTTTAATCTTTCTACTAGATGTTCATCTAATTTATGATCAGATTCAATAACCATTAATGCATCTTTTCCTTTATCTTGTCTAAACACATTCATATAAGCAATGTTTATTTCTTCTTCTGCTAATATTTTACTTATACTGGCAACTGCTCCGGGAACATCTAAATGTTTTGTTATAAGAGTCGGATACTCCCCTATAACCTCCAATTTCATTCCATTGATTTCAATAATTTTAACACTTCCTCCTCCAACGGAAGAACCTATAACCTCAACTATTTCTCCATTAACTCCATATATAATAAATTTAACCGTATTTGGATGTACTTCACCTAAATCTGTAGGAATAAATTTATAATTAATTCCTTTTTCTTTAGCAATATCTAAAGAATATCTTAGACTTTCATCGTCTTCATTTATACCTAATAATCCAGCCATTAAAGCTCTATCTGTACCATGTCCTTTATAAGTTTCAGCGAAAGAACCATGAAGTAAAAAATCTACTCTTTCTATATCATCCTTTACAAACAATAAGGCAATCTTTCCTAATTTAGCTGCCCCTGCTGTATGGGAACTTGAAGGTCCTATCATTCTAGGCCCTATAATCTCAAAAGCACTATAATTTTTCATTCTTACCACCTCAAATCATCGTTAGTTATAATATCCTATATATTATAACATTATAAAACATCTTTGGATATCCAAAGATGTTTTATAATTTAATTTATATGGTCAATATAGTCCTTCTTAATGGATTCTACGCTTTTTCTATATCTTTATCCTCATAGAACACATTGAAATCTTTACTAACATTTTTCTTCTTAATATGTCTGGCATGATAATCCTTTAATAATTCTATAAATTTAGGACTTAATAATAATAATGCTAAAACATTTGCAAATATAGGTAATGCTGTAGACATATCAGCAAATAACCATACTTGTGTACCAGGCATTCCATAATATACCGCAATTACTACCATTAAAAATCCTGGTAAAGGATATAACCATTTATATATTGTTAGAATCTTATCTTTCCCCTCAAATTTATTGCCTAATAAATATCTTAATAATACCTCAATTTGTGCATATATACCTGACACGGTTGTTAATCCAAATAAAAATATCCCTATAGTTACTATTACACGTCCCGGATATCCAATTCCTGATTCAAAGGCACTTAAGCTCAATGCTGCTCCATCTAAACCTGAATTCCATTCCCCTGTTACCATAATTACCAATGCTGTAATTGTAAGTACTACGATAGTGTCCATAAAAACTTCAAAAATTCCTAATAATCCCTGTCTTACTGGATGATCAGTCTTTGCCGATGCATGAATCATTGGAGATGATCCCCACCCTGCCTCATTACTAAATACTGCCCTTGACATACCCACTTTTATTGCTTGAGCTACAGTAGCTCCAATAAATCCTCCAGTAGCTGCTGTTCCATTAAAAGCACTACTAAATATTAGTCTTAATGATTCTGGTATCATATTTATATTCTTAAATATGATAAATAATCCTCCAGCTAAATAGAATACAACCATAAAAGGTACTATTTTAGATGCATATTTAGCTAGTGAATTTAAACCTCCAGAAATGATTATATATAGTAAAACAGTAAATACTCCACTTACTAAAATCATATTTAAGTCAAAAGTAGTTGCGATTGCCTCTGATATCGTATAGTTTTGAACAGTAAGAAAGAATCCAGTAGCAAATCCAAATATAAATGTAAAGTTTAATATTTTAGATAATTTTTTGTGATTTCTTTCTTCTCCTAAACCTCTAGATATATAATAAGTTGGCCCACCATATGGTTCTCCTTTATTATCCTTAGAGCGATAATAAACAGCCAATGTTATTTCTGCCATTTTTATTATCGGACCTAAAAGTCCTGCAATCCATAGCCAAAATATAGCACCTGGCCCACCAAAAGCTATAGCTGTTGCTACGCCTCCTATATTACCTACACCTATTGTTGCTCCTAATGCTACACTTAAAGCTTCAAAAGGAGATATAACCCCTTCTTCATCTCCTTCACCTTTAAGATTCCTAAATGTTATTTTAAATGCATGTTTAAATTTTCTAAACTGATAAAATTTAGTATTAAAAGTTAAATAGATTCCTGCAATCAATACTAAGATTACTAAAGGTAATCCCCACAAATAATCGTAAACTATCTTTTCTAATAACACCATAAATAATCCTCCCTTTAAAATAAGAATAAAATTATAATTTTATCTATTTTATATTGTAGAACTATTCTGAAAATTAACTAGAAGGTGATTTATTTTTATAGGGGCTCTAATACGCCCCTATGTTTTTCAACTTATATTAGAACCTTAATGATAAACAGCTTAGACCTCCATCTAACTTTCTATATTCTGATGTATCCACCACTATAACTTCATATCCCGCATCTTCTATAGATTTCTTTGCTTTTTCATATCCTTCTGGTACTATCACTTTTTCATTTACCCAAATACTATTAGAAGCATATTGTTCATCATCATCTATAATTATCCTATTAAAATCTTTAAAATCTGGATGCTCTATAAATTCTCCGCTAACCAATAAATTATTATTTTCTAAATAAGCAACCCCAGTTTTTAAATGTAAGAATTCCTTCATTTCAACTGCTGAACCAGTTAATTTATATTTATCAAGTATTTTTATAAATTGATCTATACCATCTTGGTTAGTTCTATCGGATAAACCCACATAAAAATGATCTCCAACCATCATTACATCTCCACCTTCTAATGTCCCAGGTGCTTTGATATATTCAATTTTATCCTCTGGATAAAATTTCTTGATCTCATCAATTATTTCCTTTTCTTCTCCCTTTCTACTTTCAGCTCCAGGATTAGTTATGATTGCACATTTTCTATTAAGTACTGCCACATCTTCTACAAAGCATGAGTCTGGATATCTGTCGTTAACATCTAATTTTGTAACCTTTACTCCACAAGATTTCAAAGCATTGATATAGTTTTCATGCTGTTTTAAAGCTAATTCAAAATCTGGTTTTCCTAATTCTGGTGCTGATGTAATACCATCCACCATGTTTTTACTTGGTTTTCTCACTATAACATTTTTAAACATAATTAACCCCTCCATTTAACTTTTTTAAACTTACTTACCATCCTAATACTCTAGAAATTGTATAATTTAATAACTTTGGTGTTCTAACAAATAAATCTTCCTTTAAAACTCTCTCTGTTAACTTGTGAAAGTCTTTGCCCCAAGGACCTACATTTATACATGGCATGGAATTATTCTCTACCTCTTCTAAAGGTAATGTATATAATTCATTAAATAAAGCCATACTATTTAATAAGCTTTTTTCTATTACTTTACTATTTTTAATAGAAGAATAGCTTAAATCAGAAATTCCAGTGTAGAAATACTCTCTGACATATTCTTGATTAAATTCCTTTTTAGCACATCTCATGATATCCCTAGAAATATTTTTAAGCTCATCATCTAATCCGTCAAAATATATATTAGATACATTTGGATAGTAGGGTGGTACAAGTCCTATTACTACTCTAGGTGATAAATCCTTGATATATTCAAAAATTGTATCTACTAAATCTAAATTTCCTTCAATCATAGATATTTCATTGGTCTTAATTTGATTTATAATTTTATTTAATACTTTTTTATATTCTTTTAAGAAATCTACACCATAATTTTCATAAGCTTCTTCATGCAATTCATTAAAAGTAACAACTTTTGATTTCCAAGGCAAAAATTTATATTTTTTATTTCTTTTGTCTTGATAAAATCTAAAACTTTCATTCATTCCCTCTATCACATTATTAAAGGCATCTAAAGATATTTCTTTAACCTTTTTCATTATCTCATTAGGTTCCTTATTGAAGGTAAGAATACTAAAACAACCTCCCACACTTAAAGGCATAGATACATCATAATGCTCTTTTCTATCCCTTAAATATAGCCAAGTAGGTGGTGGTGAAGCCTCACCATCAATAAAATCTAGTAATTCAACATTTAACTCTGTCTTCCTCACTATTTCACTTAATATATTTACTGGATTAAGTCCTTCAAATACCTTTCCTGCATGGGATAATAAACCTCTCACATATACAAAAGGCATTATTTTCCCTACAGATCCTTCAGATAAAATCCCAACATCTTTCTGAACCCTTTGGTGAGGTTCAGAATTTATCATTAATTTATAATCTAAATTATAATCTTTTCTTAATTTATCTAGTAATAATACTGCTGATCTCATACCAGCTGATAAGTTCTCCTCATCAGGAACACTAAGTACCAATACATTTCCTTTAAAATTCTCGACAGTAGAATATCTTTTTAATAAGGCTAGTTGTATACTCCCTCCAGCCTTCATATCTGCTGTACCTCTACCAAAGATATAATTTCCACTTAATAAATCTTCCTCTGCTTTCCGAGATAAGTTTTCCCTATAATTAATTAATTCTTTTTCTAATTTCTTAGGTTCATAAGCATAAGACTTGAACCCCTTAAAATCCTCAATCCCTACTGTATCATTATGATGTATTAATACTACAGTATCTTCTCCTTCACCTTTTATCAAAGCCCATGATACTGACCTTTTAAGAGCGTCATCCTCTATTGGAAAAAGTCCATAATGGTGAGGATTTTCCTTAAAATAATCTATATCTCCAAAGAAATTCATTAAAAATTTTGATACATCATTTTCATGCTTAGTAAAAGTATCACTTCTAATTTTCACATATGGATAAAATATATCCTCAATTTCTTGAGAAATATCCTCTAAAACTATATCTTCCATATCTATCCCTCGCATATTAATCTCTAAATAGTGGCATAGTCAAGCAAGTTGGTCCTCCTGTTCCCCTATAAGAAAGATCATATCCTTCATACTCTAAAACCTCTGCCCCCGCTTCTAATAACTTCTTTTTCACATCATGGTTCCCTTTTAAAAGCAGACATTTTCTTGGAGCCAAAGCTAATACATTAGACCCTAAATACTCATATTCTTTATCATTAACTTCAATTAGCTCTACACCCTTCTTTTGAAGATATTCTCTAAAGAACACTGGCATGAACTTAGAATAAACTACAGCTAAATCTTGATCCACCATACTAATTATACTCATCAAATGAAGACATTCATCTTCACCTTCACCATGAGGTAGTGGTACTACTATGACCTCATCTACAAAATCTTTAACTAACTCTTTAAACTGTCTGATTCCTTCATCATTAGTCCTATATCCTCTACCAACAGCTACAATTTTTTCATCAAGCCAAACTACATCTCCCCCTTCCATTTTTCCTTCTCCTTTAATAGAGCCTAAAGTTGGTATACCTATTGACTCTAAATATTTTCTAGTTACATCAGGTTCTCCTCTTCTCAAATCTTTACCCATTGTAAAATATATGACACCTTTTTTTGTTATCTTAGCAGTGTCATGAGCATATATTGAATCTAGTCCAGTATTATCATCTTTAGGAAGGTAATAAACATTTTCCACATTCTCATTGATTATACTCTCAAAGCTTTGATATTCCTTTAATACTTTTTCATAATCAGGACATCCGATATAATTGAATTCCTCATATGTATTGTTTAAATTTTCCTGACTTATAAATGCATCTTCAGGATGCTTTATTAATATACTTTTAATTGGTTTCACCATAGATTGACATAAATATTTCATATTTCCCCTCCTTTCTTGTATACAATATATAATACTTTATATATCATATATTATACTAGTATGGTTAAAAAGTCAATAATATTCTGAAAATTTAAAGCGTTTTTTTAATCTTGTCTTTTAAATTATTTTATATATAGTATAATAATTATGAGGAGGAAGAAAATGACTGCATATTTATCTTTAAAGGATCACGTATATAATTTCATACAGGAAAAAATTAATGATGGAACATTAAAAGCTAATGCAAAGATTAATGAACAAATGATAAGGAAAGAACTTCAGATTAGTAGAACTCCAGTAAGGGAAGCTCTTATACAACTAGCTACCGAAGGATATATAGAAAACTTACCTAGAAGAGGATTCATTGTAAAGCCTATCGATGAAAAAAAGGCTAAAGAACTATATACCTTAATAGGTACTTTAGATGGACTGGCTGCTTCGTTAGCTATAGATTATATAACTGATGAAGATATTGAAAATATGAAAGAAAAGATAAAAATGCTTTATGATTACATAGAGAATAAAAATTATAAGTTATACAATAAAACACAATCAGAATTTCATGATATATATATATATATATCTAATAACGAAGAGCTTATAAGGGTTATTAATCAATTGAGAAGAAACTTTCTAAAACATTCATATTCTGAAGAAGATGAAACTTCTATGTCAAAAATTCTTAAAAGCACCAATAAGGAACATGAAATGATAGTGGAATTATTTAAAAAGGGAAATAAAGAAGAATTAGAAAATTATATTAAAAATACTCACTGGAACGCATCCCATGCTAGATTAGAAAAACTTTAAATAAAAAAATTATCCTTAGAAATTCTAAGGATAATTTTTTTATTTAACAAACTCAATATACAATTTTTTATCTAGTTTTAAATCTCTATATTGAAAGTATTTATCTAAAGCTTTTAAGAGAATATATATCTTCTCTTCCTTAGCATTTTCACCCATATGACCTATTCTAAATAATTTCCCTTTAAATTCTGCTAGGCTTCCACCAATAAAAATACCATGTCTATCTTTAAGATAATTAAACATATCGTCAAACTCTATACCTTCTGGCACTTCAACAGCCGTTAATGTGCTTGAGTAAAAATTTTCAGGATAAATATTAAATCCACAATTTCTAAATACATTCCTTACCTTTGACGCTAACTCTTTATGTTTCTTAACAAAATCTTGTCCATTAATTATTCTATCTAAGGCTACATTAATCGAATTTATCATAGCATCAGAATGAGTATAAGGGAAATTTCCATTCTCAATTATATCAATCCAATTTTGGAAATTAGCATAGAAACCTTTTATTTTACTTTTTCTATTTCTCAATATATCCTTAGCCTTATCACTTAAAAACACAATAGTTCCTCCAGATGTAACAGATAAACATTTTTGAGTTCCTGCCAAGAGTACATCTATTCTCCATTCATCCATATATATTTCTTCTCCTCCGTAAGAGGATACAGCATCCACTATGGATAATATTCCCTTTTCCCTTAGTAAAGGACATATCTTCTCTATTGGATTGGTGATTCCAGTTGGTGTCTCACAATGAACTAAAGTAGCCAATTTAAAAGGTCCTTTTTCGTCTATAAAGGATTCTAATTTCTCTACATCTAT
Organism: Anaeromonas gelatinilytica; assembly: GCF_016820635.1. GTDB lineage: Bacteria > Bacillota > Clostridia > Tissierellales > SIT17 > Anaeromonas > Anaeromonas gelatinilytica. The sequence continues at coordinate 16,660 of NZ_WSFU01000065.1, forward strand.
TCCTTTCCTATAATTTCCTTTAAAATATACTACTTCTCCACCATACATTTCTATAAAATCTCCAAAACCTCTTCCAAAAATTCCATTATCGATACAAAGTACTCTATCTCCTTCCTCAATAAACGAAGCACATGCACCTTCTAATCCTAATATAGCCTCACCAAGCATTATTATAGCTGTAGATTCCTTAGAATTTATAAGTTTTTTAGCTTTTTCGCAAGTATCTTTATAAAGCTCTAGAAAGTCATTATCTAAATCAGTATTAGTATTTTTAATAGATAATGCTCTCCTTACCCCTTCACTAGATTCTGTAGGTCCTGGTGTCATTATTAACTTCTCCATGCTATTACCCCCAATTACTTACATTATAATTAAATTATATTCTTAAAAATTATATATTTCAATACAATATCCATTTATTAATAGAAATGTAGGGGTACAATATTTTAATATAGTTTCAATATCTTTTCTGCCATTTCTTTCATCTTATATTTTAATTTAGTTGGAGATACTATCTTTATTCTGTCTCCAAACATAAATATCCAACCTAAAAATGTATCACTTACTTCTACTTCTACTTTAATAGAAAAATAATTCTCATCCTTCTTTTTAATAATTATATCCTTTCCAAATCTATCAATAGCTACATTTATTAATGAATTATGAAATTCTAATTCTACCCTTTCTAAATCTCCAATATACATATTAAATATCTTTGTAGAATATTCTGCTACATTAAAATTTTCATAGCCTTCTATTAAATATCTATCCTCATCTAATAATTCTATATCCATCATTTTATCAACTCTAAAATTACTAATATCATTATATCTATCATAGTAAGCAATTAAATAATAATTATTATCAGACCAAGTTAAAGCATATGGACTTGAAATATACATTTCTCCATTTCTTCTAAATTCAATTTTCTTATCTAAATTATAATCAAAATATTTAAATCGGACCTGTTTATTCTCTTGAATAGCTCTATGTAATGTATCTACATTGTAAAATATCCTTTCATTATCAGCTTTCAATCTATCTGCTACAATAACGTATCTATCTAAAGCTTTAGCTTGATGAACACTAGTTAAACTTTCAATTTTCTTAATCAATTCCTTGCTTTTCTTATGAGTAATAAATTTGGAAGATTGAACAGAATCAACCAATAATTTTAACTCAGGTAACTCAAAATTCCTACTAGCAACAAAATATTTATTAGACCTTCCCTTTTCACAAATTATATCTAATCCATAAATTCTCAACAAATTTATATCAGAATAAATAGATTTTCTTTCTGCCGTTATACCATATCTACTTAATTCTTCTATTAAATTCTTAACAGTTAGAGGATTATTTTCATCTGTTTTTTCCAACAGTATATCCATTAAATATATTATTTTTAATTTCGTTTTAAAACTAGGCATACAAAACTCCCCTTTAAATAAAAATAAGTTCTTATATAGAATTTTCTATATAAGAACTTAAATTCCTTTTTATCTATTAAAAATGGATTTAAAATTATTTATGAAAATTAGCGATACTAAAGACATCCTTATATAAAATTTTATATAAGGGTATAGAGTTATTCAAATCACTCATAAGACAATCTAAATGTAACTTATTATTTATATTAAAGATTTATACAACTCAGCTATATCTTTAACTGAAGTTTCTTTTGGATTCCCAGGTCTACAAGCATCATCATAAGCAGATTGAGCTAAAAAAGGAATGTCTTCTTCTTTTACTATATCTTTTAAATCTTTAGGGATACCTATATCTAATGAAAGTTGTTTTACAGCATCAATTGCTGCCTTTTGATATTCTACTTTAGACATATCATCAGTTCCTTTAACTCCCATAGCCTGTGCAATATATTTATATTTATCCCCAGTAGCCTCTGCATTATATTCCATTACTTTTGGCAGTATAATAGCATTTGCTATTCCATGAGGAGTATCATAAAGTGCTCCCAATGGATGTGCCATTGAGTGTACAATTCCAAGTCCAACATTTGAAAATCCCATTCCTGCAATATACTGTCCAAGGGCCATTCCTGCTCTTCCTTCAGAGGTATTTTCTACCGCTCCTTTCAATGATCTGGCTATTATTTCAATAGACTTAATATGAAACATATCTGACATCTCCCACGACCCTAAAGTAATATATCCTTCAATGGCGTGAGTAAGAGCATCCATTCCTGTGGCAGCTGTTAACCCCTTAGGCATACTTGACATCATATCGGGATCTATTATAGCAATTGTTGGAATATCATGAGGATCTACACATACAAATTTTCTGTTCTTATCATTATCAGTTATTACATAATTAATTGTAACTTCTGCTGCAGTACCAGCCGTTGTAGGAACCGCTATTATAGGAACTGACTTATTTTTAGTAACTATTGCACCTTCAAGACTTCTAACATCTTCATGTTCCGGATTATTAATTATTATCCCTATAGCTTTAGCTACATCTATTGAAGAACCACCACCTATAGCTATTAAATAATCAGCACTTGACTTTTTAAATGTATCAACACCTGACTGAATATTTTCTATTGTAGGATTAGGCTTAATATTTGAATACAATTCATAATCAAGTTTATTTTCTTCCAATACATCTATTACTTTTTGAATAACTCCAAATTTAATAAGTTCTGGATCTGAGCATATAAAAGCCTTTTTAAATCTACGCACCTTAACTTCTGTGACAATGTCTTTGATTGCTCCTGATCCATGATATGATGTTTCATTTAATATGAACCGATTAACCATAATTTTGTTAACTCCTTTACATTTTAATTTTAAAATATTTCATCTATTAAATAACTTTCTTTCTATTAAAAACTGAATATGCAAGTATTACTACAAAACATAAAACTGCTACAAAATAAGATGTTCTAACTGCAGCTTCGACTCCTGAGTAACTAGGTGCAAGTATTGCTAATACTCCACTATCTATTATTTTACCCATGAAAGGTGTAATAACAGCACCTCCAAGGATTGCCATTATTAATCCAGCAGCTCCCAATTTAACTTCTTCACCAAGATCTTTAAGTGCTATGCCATAAATTGTTGGAAACATTAATGACATACATCCTGATATTAGTATTAAGCATATGATTGAATATTGAGTTGGTAAATAAATTGCACCTAAGGTTACAATTACTCCAAGTGTAGCCATGAAAGTCATCATTTTAGCAGGATCTATTTTTTTCATGAATCCAGTACATATCCAACGGCATGCAATAAATACTAGCATTGCAATCAAATATATCTCCACTGCTTTATCCTCAGGTACTCCTCTAGTCGTCATAACATACTTAGTCATCCAAGTCCAAACTGCTATTTGCATTCCAACATAAAAAAACTGAGTAATTACACCAAATACATATCTTGGTATAGAAAGAAGCGTTTTAAAGGAATTCACTATATTTAAATCTCCGCCTTCATCCTTTGCTGAACTTCTCTTTCTATAAAAGAATATCCAAATTATAAAAGCTATTACTATCAACCCTATATATGGAGCACCTAACCACATAAGTTCTTTAGCTCTTATCATTTTTAATTCTCCAGAACTCATTGTTAATCTTTGCTCATAAGTCGCTTCATTTAAATTCCCAAGTATTACAAACTTTGCTAATAATATTCCCATTAATGAGCCCATAGGATTAAATGCCTGAGCAAAATTTAGTCTTCTTACACTTGTCTCTTCACTTCCCAAAGAAATTATAAATGGGTTACAAGTGGTTTCAAGTATTGAAAGTCCTCCTGCCAGTATAAATATAGAAACTAAGAAAATATTGTAATTTTGTAATATTGAAGCTGGTATATAGCCAAAGGCTCCAACTATATACAGACCTAATCCCATTAATACTCCAGTCCTATAAGACCACTTTTTTATAATAATTGCTGCAGGTATAGCTAATACTGCATAAGCTCCATAAAAAGACATTTGCACATATGACGAATCCACAGATTTCATCATAAAAATCTTACCAAAGGCTGGAACCAAGTTATCAGTCATGTTATTTAAAAGACCCCACAGTATAAAGCATGAAACTAACATTATAAAATGACCTACATACTGCTTTGGTACTACTGAATCAGATATTAAATTACTTTCATGATATTTTTTTGCTTTTCCATCATCAATATCCATATCACTTAACTCTGTTTCATGAATTTTTCTTGTATTATCCATAGTTTCTTCTCCCCATTATTATTTATTGTACTTTTTATAGCCAGGATGTCTTCCAGTAACTTCATAACTTTTTCTCATGTCAATAAGCCTATCTATTTTTTCTCTTGAAAGTTCTTGAGCTCCACCTAACTGATGTGCATTTAAACTTATCTTAGCAAACAATTCTAATGTTTCCATCCTATAATAAGCTGTTACTAAATCACTTCCTACAGTAAGTGCACCATGATTTTGTAAAAGCACTACATCATGTTCCTCAAGATAAGGTGCTATAGCATCAGGAACTTCATAAGTAGAAGGAGTTCCAAATGGAGTAACAGGAATTGAACCTATTGCTATAATGGTTTCTATCATAGAATACTCATCAAGTGCTTTATTAGCTACAGCATATCCTGTAGCAACTGGTGGATGGGCATGTAACACTGCTCTTACATCATCTCTTTCTTCATAACATCTTAAATGCATCTTTATTTCAGAAGATGGTCTATACTCTCCTAAAGCTTCTATAATCTGACCATTTTTATCTATATGAACTAATTTTTCAGGAGTTATAAAACTCTTACTAATTCCAGTAGGAGTAGCTAAAAAGGTTCCGTCCTCTAATTTTACAGTTATATTTCCATCATTTGCAGCTACCCATCCCAATTGCCACATTTTATGACAAATATCACAAATTTCTTTCCTCATATTCATATAACTTAAACTCATATATATCCTCCTAATTAATATTCTTTTAAGTAATCTATTTATTTAATTACAACACCCTTTTGCAACATTATATTTGCATAAAGAGCCTTTTCACTAGTAGCAATAATTAAGTAAGCTTTTTTTGCTTCATTATAAAACTGAAATCTTTCTATATTGTCAACTAATTCTTCTCCTCTATCATCATATTTTCTTATTATATCCTTGTATTTATCCCAAATCGGCGTTTCTATATTATCACCTGGCATTACTTCCATTAAATTAACTGGATTTTCTACATAAGTATCTAATGGAAATAGTTGAAGTATAGCATCTAAAATTTCCAATATACCATGTCCATCACATCTTATCACTATAGCATCCTTACCAATTGACTCTGCAGGGAAATTGCCATCTGATATAACTAACCTATCACTATGACCCATTTCACACAAAACTTTCAATAGTTCTGGTGAAAGTACTTCTGGTATGTTCTTTAGCATTTAACCACCTCCTTAAATCTTTTATAAGCTTCATTCCACATATCCACATTTTTCGGATTATAAACAGTAATATCATGAGATTTTTTTATGATGGCTCTAGCCTGTTTTATATCTTTAATGTCTCCCATTGCCATGAATTGAAGACATACATTTCCCAATACAGTGGCTTCAATAGGTCCAGCGGATACTTCCAAATTACACGCAGACGCTGTCATACTGCATAGTAGTTGACTTTGTATCCCTCCCCCAATCATATAAATAGTTTTATAGTTTTTTTCTGTGCATAATTTTATTTCATCTAATGAAGATCTATATTTAAGAGCTAAACTCTCATCTATACATCTAATTATTTCAGCCTCTGTCTTAGGAACAGGTTGTCCTGTTTTCCTGCAAAATTCTTGAATTCTCTTAGGAATATTTCCAGCTGGTATGAACATGGGATCATCTGGATCTATAAAACATCTAAAAGGTTTTGCACATTCTGCCATCTTTTCTAAAGCAGCAAAACTAAATTCTTTACCTTCTCTTATCCACTGTCTACGACTTTCTTGTATCAACCACAAGCCTATTATATTTTTTAAAAATGATGATTTCTCTTTATATGCATCTTCATTAGTTATATTTAATTTCAAAGATTTTTCATTTATTATTGGTTTATCTAACTCAGTTCCAAGGAGTGACCAAGTACCACAACTAAGAAATATAAAATCATCCTCAACTGTTGGAGTTGCCACAAGAGCACTTTGAGTATCGTGTCCTGCAACTGCAACAACCTTTGATGAAGCTATATCTAACTCTTCACATAAATCCTTTGAAATTTCTCCTATAACTGTTCCGCCTGTAACTATATCTGTAAAAATTTTTTCAGGTAAGCCCAAAGAGTTAATTACTTCCTTTGACCAATATTTTTTCTTAGCATCAAATAACTGAGTAGTGGATGCTATTGTGGATTCAGTTACCTTAACTCCAGATAATAAATAATTAAATAAATCTGGCATCAAAAGCATAGTTCTTGCTCTGTTTAAAAACTCTCTTCTATTTTCTTTTAAGGAAAGTAATTGAAAGGCTGTATTTATCTCCATAAATTGATTTCCTGTTATAGAATAAAAATCTTTTTTCGAAATCTTTTGAAAACTCTTTTCAATCATACCTTTGGTTCTTTTATCCCTATAATGGATTGGATTTTCTAATAGATTTCCATGTTCATCTAATAATCCAAAATCAACACCCCAAGTATCTATAGCTATACTATCTATTTTTCCATACTGTTTTGCCTTAACTAAACTCTGCTTTATCTCATAAAATAGTCTTAATACATCCCAATACATGATTTCATTCATCATAACTGGATCATTAGAAAATCTATGTATTTCATGAATATTTATAATATTACCGTTAAAAGTCCCTAACATCGCTCGTCCACTTGAACCACCTAAGTCGATGGCCAATACCTTCTTTTCATTATTCTCTATTTCCATTTCAACCATCCTTATTTGTACATTGGTCCATATGTTTTACAAGCTCTAAAATCTTGACTCTCTTTATCCATTCCAAAGGAATTCCATGCTGATGGTCTAAATATTTCATCCTCTGGTACATTATGCATACATACTGGTATTCTAAGCATTGAACACATTGTTATTAAGTCTGCTCCTATATGTCCATAACTTATTGCTCCGTGATTTGCTCCCCAATTATTCATTACATCATAGGCAGTTTTAAAAGCTCCTTCCCCAGTACATCTTGGTGCGAACCATGTACAAGGCCAAGTATAATCTGTTCTCTTCCATAGCTCATCGGAAACCTTTTCTGGTAGATTTATCGTCCATCCTTCTGCAATTTGCATCACAGGTCCAAGACCTTTTACAAGATTAAGACGAATCATAGTACAAGGCATCTCAGCAGTAGTTAAGAATCTTGAGGAATAACCTCCTCCTCTAAAATATCCTGTATCTGCAGCATTCCAAGTAGTTGCATTTAACATAGCCTCTTGGTCTTCTTCTGTAACTTCATACCAAGGTTTTATTACTCCATTTCCATTCTCATCTTTCACCTGTCCAGAAGCATCTAAACAAGTTGCTCCAGAATTTATTAAGTGAATAAATCCATTTGCTTCCTTAGCCTTTCCTTCTATATCATATCCGGTAGCCTTTTTAACTGCATCATCGCTCCAGTACGTGCGAACATCTGAAAACATCTGAGCTTTATTCGTTAATAAATTCATAAACAGCATACTTAATCCATTGAGAATATCGTTTTCAGTTGCTAATATATATGGCTCTCTGGCTCCATTCCAATCAAAGGAAGTATTAAGTAGTGCTTCTGAAAAATCACAGTTGGGATAGAAGTCTGTCCATTGTCTCTGACCTTGAAAACCTGCCGCTATCGCATTATGTCCAATCATTTCCTCTTCACAACCCTTTGGAAGATTTGGATTACCAGTCATTAAATCTTTGATTATCAACATCATTTTAACCGCAAATTCCCAATCTTTTTCTTTTTCCTCTGGAGATTTTTGAAGATCTTTAGGGTTTTTGTCAAAACCTTCTATACATTTTTCTTTAGTCCAAACTAATGCTTTTTTAAGTTCATCTTTATCATAAATTTCCTCTGTCATTCTACGTATTATCTCAACTTCATCTACTGACTCTACTCTCATGCCAAGATAATCTTCCATAAAATCTGGATCCATTATAGAACCACCTATTCCCATACATATAGAACCAATTTGTAAATAAGATTTTCCTCTCATTGTAGCTGTTGCAACTGCTGCTCTTCCGAATCTTAATAACTTTTCTTCAACATCTTTTGGAATACTTGTATCATCTGCATCCTGAACATCTTGACCATAAATACCAAAAGCAGGTAAACCTTTTTGAGTATGAGTTGCAAGTACTGAAGCCAAATAAACTGCACCAGGTCTTTCAGTTCCATTAAAACCCCAAACTCCTTTGATCATATTAGGATCCATATCCATTGTTTCTGCTCCATAACACCAACATGGAGTTACAGTTAAAGTTATATTTACCCCTTCTTTCTTAAATTGTTCTGCACATGCTGCAGACTCTCCAGCTCTTCCAATTGTAGTATTTGATATAACAACCTTTACAGGTTCACCATTTGAATACTTTATATTGTCTGTGAAAAGCTTTGCCGCAGACTTAGCCATATTCATTGTTTGTTCCTCCAAGGAACCTCTTACATCTACTACACCTTTTCTTCCATCAATTGTAGGTCTTATGCCAATAACTGGATAATCCCCTATAAGTCTGTTATTACTCATTACACTGCCTCCTTCAATTTATATTTTTATTTGTTGAGAATGTTTTCCTAATTTGTTACAATTACATTATATAATCTTAAAAATAAATATACTTGCATTATAATAATGAAAAATAGTAATATATTCATTTTTTTGATTATTTGCACTTAATAAATTTAATGTTATTATAAAAAATCTTATTTTTAAAAAATTAATTATACATTTTCAACAATTTAATATTAAATAATTAACTTGTTAAAAAGTTAAACTCTGTATCCAAATTCTGTTATAAACTAAAAAATATTTTATTAATTCAATTAGGTGATTATAAATGAAATATTTAGCATATAAAGAAAATAGAAAACATGGAACAATGAATTTTCCTTTTAAACTTTACGATGTAACTCCACTTCATCTTAGATACAATATGATACTCCATTGGCATAATGAATACGAGATAATAAGGGTCACTTCTGGAAGTCTTTTATTAAACATAGATGGAAATGATTTTAATGTAAAGGCTGGAGATATAGTATTTCTTAAAGATGGTACGTTGCATAGTGCTATTCCTACAAAATGTAATTATGAATGTTTCTTGTTTGACATGAGATTTCTCCTTAGAAAAAATTATATATGCAACAAAGAAATATATAATATTTTAAATCATCAAAAAAATATACAATTATACTTTTCAAAAAATGATGGAGAAGCATACGAAATTCTTCATAAAATATTTACAGATATGAAAAATAAACATAAAGGATATCAATTTAAAATTCAAGGTTATCTGTATTATTTTTTGGGAGTTGTAAAAGAAAATAATTACTACAAAAATGAGATTACAATTGCTCCTAAAAATAAAAGAAGACTTTCTCAATTTAAAAAAATTCTCGCATATATTGAATTAAATTATAGTGAAGACATATCTTTAAATGATCTTGCAAAATGTGCCAATATGAATAGTAGATACTTATGTAAATTTTTTAAAGATATGACACATAAAACTCCTATAGAGTACCTAAACTATTATAGAATCGAATGTGCATGTGATCAGATATATATAACAGATAAAAACATTACACAAATTGCTTTAGACTGCGGATTTAATAACTTAAGTTATTTTATTAAAGTATTCAAAAAATTCAAGAATATGACCCCGAATCAATATTCTAAAAAAACAAATAATTAATTTATATATACTTCGAAACTGTAAATAACTTTCTTATTTAATATTGAATAAATCTAATCTAATAGCAATAAAAACAACTTAGAAGATGAGATCTCATCTTCTAAGTTGTTTTTATTTTATCTCATTTTTCTTTACCAACATTATTTGACAAAAAACAAATTTTTATATAAGAGTTTAAAATCCTTTAGTTATTTTATTATTTTATATTCTTTTTTAATTTGAAAATATCTTCTTCATTTTTAAACTCTTTATACTTAATAAAACTTATATCACTAGACATAACATCTATCTCATTTTTAAGATATAGATGTCTTTCTGCATTTTTAGATTCTAGTAATGATAAATGCTCTTTGATATCGTCTAATCTTTGATCTACACTATCAAATCTTGCATCCATTCCATCTAGTCTTTTATCTACATTGTCAAGTCTTGTATCCATTCCATCTAATCTTTTGTCTACATTGTCAAATCTTGCATCCATTCCGTCTAGTCTTTT
>NZ_WSFU01000052.1 GCF_016820635.1 Anaeromonas gelatinilytica
TCAAGTACAATTTAAGTAAAATTAAATTTTTTACTGGAAATTTGATGCGAAATCTCTGATAAAGGAGAATAAACATTGCAATTGTAGGATTATTCTATTATAATATAAGTAAAAGTTTTATTATTCGGTTGTAAATTTCTTATTATGAAACCGATAAGTAAAGGAGGAGTATTTTGTGAAGAAATTTGAAACACTAAAAAGAATTCAGGATGTTGGTGTCGTCGCTGTAGTTAGAGCAGAAAACGAAGAAAAGGCAAAAAATATTGCATATGCATGTATGAATGGTGGCATTGATTCTATAGAAATCGCTTTCACAGTACCAGGGGCCCATAAGGTAATTGAAGCTCTAGTGGAAGAATTTGGAGAGCGTTTATTGGTTGGGGCAGGAACTGTTCTTGACAGTGAAACGGCAAGAATAGCTATTTTATCTGGAGCTAAATATATTGTTAGTCCAGCCTTTGATTTAGATACTGCTAAATTATGCAATCGGTATCAAATCCCTTATATGTCTGGGTGCATGACTATTACAGAAATGATTCAAGCTATGGAAGTAGGAGTGGATATTATAAAAGTATTCCCTGGTAGCGCATTTGGTCCATCTTTTATAAAAGCTATTAAAGGACCTTTACCACAAGCAAATTTAATGCCTACGGGTGGAGTAAGTTTGGAAAATGTAGATCAATGGATTAAAAATGGATGTATAGCAGTTGGAGTTGGTGGTGCTCTTACAAAAGGTTCTAAAGAAGAAATTACAGAAACTGCAAAACAATTTGTTGGAAAAGTGAAAGAAGCAAGAAAATAAATTTTACATAAATAGGAGGTAAAAAAATGAAAAAAATTATTACTCTTGGTGAAATAATGTTAAGACTTTCTACTCCAGGATATGAACGATTCGTGCAAGCTGATTCCTTTGATGTTGTATATGGCGGTGGAGAATCAAATGTTGCTGTATCCCTTGCAAATTATGGTTTGGATGCATACTTTGTTTCAAAATTACCTGAAAATGAGATTGGTCAGGCAGCAATTAATCATTTAAGAAGATTTGGTGTGAATACAGATTATATAGTAAGAGGCGGAGAAAGGGTAGGTATCTACTATTTAGAAACTGGTGCTTCTATGAGACCTTCAAAAGTTCTTTATGATAGAGCGCATTCAGCAATTGCAGAAGCAGATGTATCTGATTTTGATTTTGATGAAATCTTTAAAGACGCAGATTGGTTTCATTTTTCAGGGATTACTCCTGCACTAAGTGAAAAAGCAGCTATACTTACTGAAGAAGCATTGAAAGCAGCTAAAAAGCATAATGTTACTGTATCTGTTGATCTAAACTATAGAAAAAAATTGTGGACTCCTGAGAGAGCTCAAGAAGTTATGACACGCTTAATGGAATATGTTGATGTTTGCATTGGAAATGAAGAAGATGCTGAATTAACATTAGGCTTTAAGCCAGGAAAAACTGATGTAACTTCAGGAGAATTAGAGTTAGAAGGTTATAAGAGTATCTTTAAACAAATGATAGATAAATTTAATTTTAAATATGTTGCTAGTAGCTTAAGAGAATCCTATTCAGCTTCTGATAATGGTTGGTCTGCTTGTATCTACGATGGAAAGGAATTTTATCATTCTAGAAAATATAATATTAAAATAGTTGATAGAGTTGGTGGCGGAGATTCTTTCGCTTCAGGCTTAATTTATGGACTATTGACTGATAAAAACTATAAAGATGCTTTAGAATTTGGTGTAGCAGCTTCTGCTCTGAAGCATACCATTCCTGGTGATTTTAATATGGTCAGTGTCGATGAAGTAGAAAATTTATTAGGTGGGGATGGATCTGGTAGAGTACAAAGATAGATTTTATAAAATAATAGTATAAATAAAAAGGATAATATATTTGAGGAAATTACATGCATAGGATTTTCTATAGAATACATGAGAGATTTGGTTATGTGTTTGAGAAATCTATCATGTAATTTTCTTTTTTAATTTTTTGTACTATTTAATTAGAGTATCATCTTGAGCATAATAATGAAAGAAACCTTAAATAAAATAGCTTTTCAAAGAGATATTGTACTTCCAAGTATAGGCGAAGGTCGACAGCTTATTGGAAAAGAAACTCCCGAAGAAATAGCAGATTATTATTTAGAACATAGTTCAAAGACAATAATTATTAAACTTGGAGCATCTGGTGCATATTATAAAACGAAAGAAAATAATGGATATGTAAAGGGTTTTAAAGTGAATGAAGTGGTAGATACAGTTAAAAAGTATAAAAGTTCCAAAAATCTCTCTAAGAATATCCTAAAGAGGTTTTGAAACTTCTAGATTAGCTTAAAAGTATCCTAATATTTTAGATGTTTTTCCTGTAGCTTCTAAAATCTTTTCAATAAACAAAGGTTTCTTTTCAATACCTGAAACAGGCATAGAGACACTAATGGCACCTGCAGCAATATTTTTAAAGCTAGAAAAGGTAGCTCCTATACATATAACACCATGTTCATTTTCTTCATTGTCTATAGCATAGCTTTTTTTTCGGATATTTTCTATCTCCTCCAGAAAGTCTTCTAAGTTTACGATTGTATTGTTGGTTAGCTTTCGAATACTTGATTTTTCCCAATATTCAGCAATCTCAGTATTGGTTTTGGTAGCTAAAATAGCCTTTCCAACAGCAGTACAATACATAGGAACCTTCATTCCGATTTTTGATTGCATACGATTTTCATTAGGATCATATTTGTCAATATATAATACTTCTTGATTATCTTCAATCACTAAATGAACGGTTTGATTGATTTCAATAGCTAACTGACGAATCATACTTTTGGCTACATTTAAAAAGTCAATATTTTGCACACGTCGGTTTCCCAATGCAAACAATTTTAATGAGATACGATAGTGTTTTGTTGAGAGATCTTTTTCAATATATCCATTATCTAGTAAAGAATTTACCAAACGATGGGTTGTTGCTTTATGCAAGTTTACTTTTTCGCTAATTTCTACTAAACTCAAGGATTCATAATTAGAAAGTGTTTCAAGTATACAAAGAGCTCGATCTATGGATTGAACTCTTGTTTTTGAATTTGTGCTCATATAGTTTTCTCCTTTTTGAAAATAAATTTTATAATATGATATTTTTATTTCTATAAATAGTATACGAAAGAAAATATAAAAACTCAAGGAAAAATAGAAAGAGTACACTACTGTAAGAAAGGAGTAGTTCTACCATAAGAAAATCATAAAATTCATAAGTGTTTTTTATGTTAAAATAAGGATGATTGTTGTGTATAGGAAGGGAGAAGTTTTATGCAGAATAATATCTATATATCAAAAAATTATTTACAAAGTATTTTATATGAAATGAAAGAATTTGTGGAACAGGATTTGATTTTTATGAATCCTAAGGGAGAAATCATTGCTTCTACTGATCCCAGTCGCCTAGGAAGCTTTCATTATGGAGGTAAAAAAGTAGCCAAAACTGAGAAGGATCTCATTATCCATAGTGACACAGAATACAAGGGGGCAAAGAAAGGAATTAATATGCCAGTACGATTAAACGATACTATTATCGGGGTTATTGGAATTACAGGGGATAGTGAAGAAGTCAAGAAATATGTAAAAATCATTAGGAGATTAACTGAAATCTTAGTAAAAGAAGGCTATACCAAAGACTTAGAAAATAATGAAATTGAAAAAGATCGAATGATTATGGACACATTAATATTTAATGAAAGCAAGTTAGAAGAAAATCATATTATCAAATATGAAAATTTATTTAGTATTAAAAACCACATTCCACGTATAGTGATTGTGGCAACCATTGCAGGTCATGAGAATAAAAGACTTTTAAATAAAGAGAAAGTATTTCGATTATTTCGTTCTCTATTGAAAACTGAAAAGACAATCATATCTTTATCAGGAAATAATATCATTATGATAGTGGAAAGGGCAAAAAAAGACCAAATAAAATATATGATTGATCATATAAGAAGTGTCGTAAAGCAAAAAACAAATCTCCATTTAAAATTTGGAATAGGCAATCTGCAAAAAGAGTTATCCAATTTGAGAGAGTCCTATATCAAAGCCAGCGATGCACTAAAATGGTCTTTTTTAGTGACGAAGAAAGAAGTTGCATATTATGATGAAATGGACCTTGAGATACTTTTAAATAATATTCCATCCAATTATATTTATGAATATACAAATAAAATTCTAAAGGGATTAACCCAATCAGAGTCTAATGAATATGGAAAAATTTTAGAACTATATGAAAAACATAATGGATCCATAAAGAGAATTTCAGAAGAGTTATTTATCCATAAAAATACACTTCAATATAAAATTAACAAACTTTACAAAATGACTGGATATGATATGAGGAAACTTCGGGATTTTACCGTTCTGCGAACGGCCTTTATATTAAGAAAATTCAGTTAATTTACAACGATTATATGTTACACAAAACAAGAAAATAATATGTTTGTTAAAGATAAATGGTATGTAGACCGTTTATCTTTATTTTTTTGTGCTATATAATTTTACGTGTAGAAAGAAAAATTATATAAATATTTCTTAAAAGCAATTATTAACAGGTTAAGAATTGCTAAAATTTATATCTTTTGTTCAAACGTTTTCAAAGCATGTACATATATTGATAAATAAGGAGGATAACTATGAACATTATAGTATGTATCAAACAAGTTCCTAGCACTTCAGAGGTTGAAATTGATGAAAAAACAGGGAACCTAAAACGGGATGGAGTAGATTCCAAAATCAATCCCTATGATTTATTTGCTATTGAAGAAGCCATTAGACTAAAGGAAAGAACCAATGTCAATGTAAATGCCCTTACAATGGGACCACCTCAAGCAGAAGAGATTTTACAAGAATCCTTTACTCTAGGGGTAGATGAAGGATTTCTAGTTACCGATAGGAAGTGTGCTGGAGCTGATGTTTTAGCTACAGCAAAAGCACTAGCTGAAGGTATTAAAAAAATAGGAAATGCTGATTTAATTATCTGTGGAAAACAAACGACAGATGGAGACACAGGCCAAGTAGGAGCTGAAATTGCTGAATTTATTGATATCCCTCATGCGAATAATATATTAGAAATCAAAGAAATAAAAGAAAATTCTATTGTAGCAGATCTTGATTTACCAACCATGGTGCAAACAGTAGAAATACAATTACCTTGTCTGATTTCTTTGGACAATGATATTAACCAACCTAGACTTCCTTCCTATATATTAAAGAAGAAAACCCAAAATAAAAAAATTACTCCCTTTGGAGTAGTCGATTTTGAGGATCCAGATGAGTCCAAGTATGGAATGGATGGTTCTGCAACACAAGTAGTTAAAATATTCCCACCAGAATCCAATGATGAAACTGAGACTTGGGAAGGAAATGCTGAAGAACTGTCAGAAAAAATAACCCAAAAAATTGTAGAACTAAAAATCGTATAGGAGGTTTACTATGGCAAGAATAGATGTAATACAAAAAGAGAGTATAGAGGTCAATCAAGGGCAAGAGATTACAAAAATTTGTCCCTTTGGAGCAATAGAATTTAAAGACGGAAAATTGAACATAAATTCTGGATGTAAGATGTGCAAGATTTGTACAAAACAAAAACCAGAATACTTCAAGTTTGTTGAGAATGAAGTAAAAAAAGAAATCGATAAATCCTTTTGGAATGGTGTTATAGTATATGTGGAGCATACCTATGGAGATATTCATCCTGTTACCTTTGAATTATTAGGGAAAGCACGAGCATTAGCTGACAAGATCGGACATGAAGTGCTAGCGCTATTCTCAGGATATAACATTACAAAGGCAGCTAATGAGTTATTACATTATGGTGCAGATAAGGTATTTGTATATGATTATAAAGAACTAGAAGACTTTAGAATAGAGCCCTATGCAGCAGTTTTTGAAGACTTTATCAGCAAACAAAAACCTTCTGTAGTACTGGTTGGAGGTACTACCATTGGAAGAAGTTTAGCTCCTAGGGTGGCTGCTAGATTTAAAACTGGTTTAACAGCAGATTGTACCAGCTTAGAAATCAGTGAAAATACTGACTTATCCCAAATTAGACCTGCCTTTGGAGGAAATATTATGGCTCATATTAAAACTCCAAATAGAAGACCTCAATTTGCAACCGTTCGCTATAAGATATTTTCTGCCCTTGATCGAATGGATGAAGTAAAGGGTGAAATTATTCAATGTTATATAGAAAAGGATTCCTTCCAATCGTCCATTACAGTTCTTAGCCACAAAGAAAAACCAAAGGTAAAATACATTGAAGATGCTGATGTATTAGTAGTAGCTGGTAGGGGAGTACAAAAGGAAGAAGATTTAGCAATGATTCAAGAATTAGCGGATAAGTTGGGAGGAATGGTTGCAAGTACTAGACCTTTGATAGAAGCAGGATGGACCGACCCTAAGCTACAAATCGGGCTTTCTGGTAGAACGGTAAAACCAAAATTGATTATTACTTGTGGAGTCAGCGGTTCTGTTCAATTTAGAGCAGGAATGCAAAATTCTGATGTGATTATAGCCATCAATACAGATCCTAAGGTACCTATTTTTGATATCGCAAATTATTCAGTAATAGGAGATATCTATGACATTGTACCTAAACTAATTAAAAAATTAAACCATGCACAAATAGATGAAGCTGTAGCTACACAAGCTTTATAAAATGAGGAGGGAAAAAATGACTGCAGCAACTATGATGAATTATAAAAAAATAGAGGATAAGGATGTACAATATCTAAAATCAGTAGTGGGAGAAGAGAATATTTTTGTAGGCGAAGAAAACATCCATGATGATTATAGTGGAGACGAGTTAGCAGGCATGGAAAAATATCCAGAAGTATTAATCTATGCAAAGAATACCCAAGAGATTTCCAAGGTATTAAAATATGCTAATGAAAATAAGATACCTGTCACTACAAGAGGACAGGGGACTGGACTAGTAGGGGGATCAGTTGCCCTTTGTGGAGGTATTATGCTCAGCACAGAAAAGATGAATCGAATTTTAGAATTAGACGAAGAAAATCTTACGGTAACTGTTGAACCTGGTGTATTACTAATGGAATTAACAGAGTTTGTAGAATCCCATGATCTTTTCTATCCACCAGATCCAGGTGAAAAGAGTGCTTCTATTGGTGGAAACGTTTCCACAAATGCTGGTGGCATGCGAGCAGTAAAATACGGTGTAACAAGGGATTTTGTAAGGGGAATGGAGTTTGTACTTCCCAATGGAGGAGTAATGGAGTTTGGTGGGAAAATTGTAAAAAATAGCTCTGGTTATAGCTTAAAGGATATTGTAGTGGGTTCTGAAGGGACTTTAGGGGTAGTTAGCAAACTTGTTCTTAAGTTATTACCCCTTCCTAAGAATAAATTAAGTTTATTGATTCCATTTAATGATCTTCCAACTGCTATTCAGACAGTACCAGAGATTATTAAATCTAAAAATATTCCAACAGCTATAGAATTTATGCAAGGAGAAGTAATCCTTGCAGCAGAAGAATTCCTAGGAAAGACATTCCCAGATAATTCCTCGGATGCCTATTTGCTATTACAATTTGACGGAAATTCAAAGGAAGAGTTAGAAACTGGCTATGAAAAGGTTGCAGATATTTGCCTTGCGTGTGGGGCACTAGATGTATTGATTGCCAATACTGATGAAAGACATGATTCTATTTGGTCAGCAAGGGGAGCTTTCTTAGAAGCTATTAAGGCATCTACTACCCATATGGATGAATGTGATGTAGTGGTCCCTAGAAATAAAGTAGGAGAGTTTATTATCTTTACCCATGAATTACAAAAGGAATATGACATGCGAATTAGCAGCTTTGGTCACGCTGGAGACGGAAACCTTCATATTTATCTTTTGAAGGATGAAATGGACGATAAAACATGGAATAAAAAAGCGGGAGAAGTATTCGAAAAGATGTACAATAAGGCCTTTTTCATAGGGGGAGCAGTTTCTGGAGAACATGGTATTGGATTTGCTAAAATACCATATCTAGAAGAGGAATTTGGAAAAGAAGGCATGGAACTTTTCAGGAGGATAAAACTTGCCTTTGATCCAAATGAAATTATGAATCCAGGGAAACTGGGTTCCAATTATAAGGTGAATTTATATACCTGTTAAGTAATCAAGACAGAAATGGATTTCTACTAAAAAGTAGAAATCCATTTAATAAATAATTTAATTCAATATTGAATTAAATTATTTTAATCTTATTATTATTTAAGAAAATGAGGGTGTAGATAAATATTTTTGTATTTTAAGGGGGAGTTATTATGTGGCAACCTGTAGGAGATACACTGTCTAATATGTTTTTTTCTACAATTTTAGCACTTGTACCTATTTTATGTGTCTTAGTCTGTCTTGGATTTTTAAAGATGAAGGCTTATAGAGCGACACTTCTAGCTTTATTTTTGTCATTTATTTTGAGCATAACAGTTTGGAAAATGCCTATCACTTATGCAAGCCAGGCAGTAGTAGAGGGTATTTTAACGGCCTTTTGGCCTATTATATGGGTAATTATTGCATCCATTTTCACATACAATATAACAGTAAAAACAGGTGGAATGAATATTATTAATCAAACCCTTTCTAACATATCTCCTGATAGAAGAATTCAAGTTTTAATATTGGCCTTTTCCTTTGGAGGTTTTTTAGAAGCAGCAGCAGGTTTTGGTACTGCAGTTGTAATTCCTGCAAGTCTACTAGCAGGAATTGGATTTAATCCAATCTTTGCAGCTGTCATCTGTCTTATTGCAAACACTGTACCTGTAGCATTCGGGGGAATAGGAATTCCTGTTATCACACTAGCTCAAGTAACCAACTTACCATTAAATGAATTATCAGCCTTTGTAGCTTGTCAATTAATCATTTTCATTGTTGCTTTACCTTTTGTACTTGTTCTTGTCTTAATAAAATCTTTTAAGTCTTTAAAGGAAGTTTTTGGTGTATGTTTAGTAAGTGGGATTTCCTTTGCTCTTTTGCAAACATTAGTAGCTGTATTCTTAGGACCTGAGTTGTCAGCAATCGTAGGTTCGTTGAGTTCTTTGCTTTGTACGATAGCCTATGTCAAGATCAGACCAGTAAAAAATGTATGGCTATTTTCTGAAGAAAGGGATTCTCAAAGTGAGATGGCTACTTCAAAAGATAGTATCGTATCTATTAGTCCAAAGCAACAATTAGTAGCATGGACACCTTATATTGTATTATTTGTATTCATTATGTCGGTAAATCTTATTCCTCAATTAAAATCTTTGCATAATATAGCTTCAAAAGTTCAGTTGTACTTTGGACCTGATGGAAATTCTGTAAGTTTCCAATGGATTACTACTCCGGGAACATTAATGTTTCTATCTGCTGTGATTGGAGGTCTAATTCAAGGGAAAAAAGGCAAGAAAGTTAGAGATCTTATAGAAACCTTTGGTGTCACCATTAAGCAATTAGTTCCGACAATCGTAGTGGTATCTAGTATAGTGGCAATGGCTAAGCTCATGGGGTATAGTGGAATGACATCTATTATAGCTGTTTCACTGGCTAGTATAGCAGGTAAGGCATATCCCTTTATATCACCTCTTATTGGTGCTCTTGGTACTTTTGTTACTGGTAGTGATACATCAGCTAACATATTGTTTGGAGCATTACAAAAGCAGACAGCCATTGAAATAAGTGCTAATCCTACATGGTTAGCAGCAGCAAATACTGTTGGAGCTTCAGCAGGAAAAATGATCTCTCCTCAGAGTATAGCAATTGCTGCCTCAGCAACTGGATTGGTGGGGGATGAAGGAAAAATTTTAAATTCCACAGTGCCCTATTGTTTAGGATATACAATATTGTTAGGAATTGAGATTTTTTTGGTAAATGCAATCATATTATAAGTGTGGTTCAAAGACAATTGAAATATTTAAAGGATTGCCTAAGTTAAAACAATCTAAATTTTGGAGTAGTGGCTTATGGAATGGAGTTTTCTTGTGTCATCAATTATAAAATATTAGTAATACATACCCCCCTTTCTTCATATGATTGAAGAAAAGGGGGTATATTTTTATGGGGATAAAAGATGATTTTAGTGTAAGATACAATGATAAGTATTCGGAATTAATACTTGGAGAAGAAATAACAAAAGTTATTAAGAAAGATCCTATAATTGTATGTATTGGTACAGATAAATGTATCGGAGATTCATTAGGACCTTTAGTTGGAAGTTTATTAAAAAGAGATAATTTACCAATAGAAGTATATGGAACTTTAATTGACCCAATTCATGCTATTAATATAGATAGAAAAATTAGATATATAAAAATGCGACATCCATCGTCATTTATTCTTGCTATTGATGCATGTATAGGGAGTAAGAAAGAAGTAGGTAAAATATATGTAAGAAATAGTCCAGTATCTCCAGGAAAAGGAGTAGGAAAGAAAATGAAAAGTATAGGGGATGTGTCTTTAGTAGGAATGGTAGATTCTGACGAAAAAGATTTAAAGACAAGCTTATACAATATTCGTTTAGGATTTATTATGGAGATGGCAGAAAAAATAGTTGAAAGTATAAAGATAGCATATGATGTGAAATAATGGGACATGGGGACGGTTCTGGTGTCCCACTATTCGACAAGAGTCAACAAAAAAGGATAGATTCAATGAATCTATCCTTTAAATATGTATCATTAGTACAAAATAGATGCAAGAGAAAAAGCGAACAAAAACAAAACGGCTCCCCCACAATATGAGAAGCACGTCTTGCTTCCAGTGCAACTTCATGCTC
>NZ_WSFU01000070.1 GCF_016820635.1 Anaeromonas gelatinilytica
ATTCACATACTTAGTCTTCTGTAATCCTTTATACATATCTTCTTTTAATATTCTTCTTATATAATTATTAATTTTTTCATCATTTTCTTCTAATTTACATGTCCTTTCAATATTTAAAAGTCCTTTTAAATTGGAATCTATTTCCTTAGCCACTGCACTAGATAATACCCTCGCATCTGTTCTTGGATAAGTAATCATTTTCTTTTCGTATAATTTTTGAGCTACATTTAAGGTTTCATCTGGATTTATCTTTAATCTTTTAGATAAATGATTTTGTAGTTCTGCTAAATTATAAAGCATAGGTGGATTTTTAGTTTGTTTTTTCTTCTTTACTGCCTCTACAACTCCAGTTAAATCCTCATTATCTTCCTTTAAATAATCTATAAATTTTTTAGCATCTTTTTCTTCTTTAAATCCAATATCCTTATATAATAGATTAGATAGATGATATTTTGAACTTTCAATTGATTTCCATTCCCCATCATAGTTTATAGATTGGTCAAATTGAAAACTAGATATAATCTTATAATAGGAAGTTTTTACAAATTCTCTAATTTCCCTTTCTCTCTGAACTATCATTCCCAATACACAAGTCATGACTCTTCCAACTGCTATTACAACATATTTTTTTCCTAATTGCTTACTTAATGTTCTTCCATAGCTAAGTGTCAGTAACCTAGAGAAATTTATTCCCATTAAATAGTCTTCCTTTGCCCTTAAATAGGCTGAATTAGCTAAATTGTCATATTCATTCAATGGCTTTGCACTTTTAACTCCCTTTTTGATTTCTGCTTCCGTTTGAGAGTCAATCCACACCCTCTTTTTTGTTTTATTCTCTACATTAAGGATATCATCTATCAGACGATAGATATATTCTCCTTCTCGTCCAGAGTCTGTACATACATATATAGTTGATACATCTGGTCGTTCCATCAATGTCTTTATTATGTTAAACTGTTTCTTCACATTATCTATCACTTCATATTTATATTCCTTTGGTAAAAATGGGAGGTCATTAAGTCTCCATTTTTTATATTTCTCATCATATTTATCAGGATAACTCATAGTTACTAGATGACCTACACACCATGTAATTACTGCATCAGCTGACTCTATGAAGCCATCTTTATTACTTCCCTTTATATTTAAAGCCTTTGCAAATTCTCGGGCTACACTAGGTTTTTCAGCAATATATAATGCCTTACTCATATAAACACATCACTTTCTACATATTTAATTTCTTAAAATAATTATGTATCTTTAAATTTTGTCACCTTAGTATTATAAACAAAAATTTCTTTTTAGTAAAATCATATCTTTTCTTATGTATATAATAAAAGAAACAGTGAATTAATCAATTATTTTCACTGTTCTTTATGATATATAACCCTAAATACTATTAATACTAAGTATTGAATATTTATTACTCGAAAAAAAGATTCTTTTAATCTAATTGTTTTTTTATCCAAATCAATCTCTGTTTTAATTCCATATGGAATTATACATCTTGGATATGAATGTCCAAAGTTTATATTATAAAGTATTGGTAAGTCTTTATTTTCAATAACCTTTTTATAAATTTCTTTATATTCTTCATAAAATTCTTTATCTTGAGGTTTTCCAACAATTATATCATTTATCACTTTAAATATACCTGTTTCTTTTAAAGCAGTTAATTCTTTTTCTAATAACTATGGAGTAGGTTTTTCTTCACTAGTTTCTATTTACTATATAAATAAAAATTTGAGAAATTATTTAATTTAAAACAAATATTTTTTTATTTTTTAGCTACTCCCGATTCTCTAGCTGCTTTTGCAACTGATTTTGCTGTATTTGACGCAACCCTTTTATCAAATGGATTTGGTATAACATATTCCTCGTTTAATTCCTCTTGACTAATAATCTCTGCTATAGCATATGCTGCTGCAACTTTCATTTCTTCATTTATTTCACTGGCTCTTACATCTAATGCACCTCTAAATATACCAGGGAATGCAAGAACATTGTTAACCTGATTTGGAAAGTCTGAACGTCCTGACCCTATTACTCTTGCTCCTGCCTTCTTAGCTAAATCTGGCATAATTTCTGGTACAGGATTAGCCATAGCAAATACTATTGCATCTCTATTCATTGATTTTACCATTTCTTCTGTTACAATATTGGCAGCTGAAACACCTATGAATACATCTGAACCTTCAATTGCATCCTTTAATGTACCTTGTCTTGAATTTTTATTTGTAACTTTTGAAATTTCTTCTTTATATTTATCATTATCTGGTGATCCTTGATAAATAATTCCTTTTCTATCACAAAGTAATATATCTCCAACTCCAAGATTTATTAGCATCTTTGTGATTGCCATTCCTGCTGAACCTGCTCCATTGACTACTACAGTTATATCTTCAACTTCTTTTTTAACTAGTTTTAATGCATTTATAAGTCCTGCAACAACAACTATAGCTGTTCCATGCTGGTCATCATGAAATACAGGAATATCTAACTCTCTCTTTAATCTCTCTTCTATTTCAAAACATCTTGGTGCTCCTATATCTTCAAGATTAATTCCACCAAATGTAGGTGCTATCATCTTAACTGTCTTTACTATCTCATCTACATCTTTTGTATCAAGACATATAGGAAATGCATCTACATTTGCAAACTTCTTAAATAATATAGATTTACCTTCCATTACTGGCATTGCAGATTCTGGTCCTATATCTCCTAATCCTAAAACTGCTGTTCCATCTGTCACTACTGCTACAAGATTTCCTTTAGCAGTATATTTATAAACATTTTCCTTATTTTCGTGTATTTTCTTACATGGTTCTGCAACCCCAGGAGTATATGCTATACTTAAACCATCCCTATCTTCAACCTCAACCTTCGAATTAACCTCAATCTTACCACCTTTTTCTTCATGCATGATTAAACTTTCTTTTGAATAATCCATTTTCTACCTCCAATAAATATTTTTTCAAATACTAATTTTGACTTATTTCATAAAGATTATTTCCTTCTGAATCTATTACAACAATAACTGGCAAATCAACTACTTCCAATCTTCTTATAGCTTCTGAACCCAAATCCTCATATGCAACTATTTCTGCTTTTTTAATAGACTTACTCATAAGTGCCGCTGCACCACCTATTGCAGCAAAATATACAGCTCCATTTTTCTTCATAGATTCAATAACTTCCTTTGATCTTAATCCTTTACCAATCATACCTCTCAAGCCTGAATTTAATAATCTTGGAGTATATGGATCCATTCTATAACTAGTTGTAGGTCCTGCTGATCCTATGGGTTGTCCTGGTTTAGCAGGAGCTGGTCCTACATAATATATAATTGAATCCTTTACATCTATAGGCATACTTTTACCTTCATCTAATAATTCAACAAGTCTTTTGTGTGCAGCATCTCTTGCAGTATATATAACTCCAGTTATAAGTACACTATCACCAATTTTTAATTGTTTGACTTTATCATAAGTTAAAGGTAATGATATTTTCTTTTCCATCTATACTATATCCTCCTTATATATATACTAATTTTTTCTTCTATTTATAATTCAATATGAGCATGTCTAGTTACATGGCAATTTATATTAACTGCTACAGGCAATCCTGCTATATGAGTCGGATAAGTTTCTATATTAACAGCGAGAGCAGTAGTTTTACCACCAAAGCCTTGAGGTCCTATGCCTAATTTATTGATTTCCTCCAAAATCTCATCCTCTAAATCTCTATAAAATTTATTATTATTTTTTTCTGATAATGGTCTAATTAAAGCTCTTTTAGCCATATTAGCAGCTTTATCAAAAGTACCACCTATACCAACACCTACTACAATAGGGGGACATGGATTTGGTCCAGCATCTCTTACAACTTCAATTATAAACTCTTTAACTCCTTCAATACCATCAGCTGGTTTTAACATTTTAATCTGACTCATATTTTCAGAACCAAAACCTTTTGGTGCAACAGTAATATTTAATTTATTTCCAGATACCATATCATAATATATTACCCCAGGAGTATTATCTTTAGTATTTACTCTATTTAAGGGATCTTTTACTACAGATTTTCTTAAATATCCTTCTATATATCCTTGTCTTACTCCTTCATTAATGGCATCTTCTAAATCTCCACCTACAATATGAATATCTTGACCAATTTCCACAAAAACGCAAGCCATACCTGTATCTTGACAAGCTGGCATGTCCTCGTTTTTAGCAATATCTATATTTTTAAGTATTTTCTCTAATATATCTTTTGCCATAGAAGAAGACTCATTATTAAAAGCCTCTTTTATTCTATCTTTAACATCCTGTGAAAGATAATAATTCGAGTTTATACATAAATTTCTTACAGCTTTTGTAATCTCAAATACATTTATTTCTCTCATAATCAATACACATCCTTTCTTCTCTTATCAAATCTTTACTATTACTTTCAACAGAGATTCCAATATCTATTCTCCTTCGTTAATTTTAAATCTATTAATATAAAACCTACATACTAAATTTTTAAAGAATTTTCCTACCTCAGTTAAAAGTAATAATGATCTTATAGATATTATATTACTACTACAATCAATATTCCAAATATAATATAAAAAATGCCTGAAAAAGGAAATACTGATCTATCTATTTCTTTTATTCTATATTTCAATTCTGTTTTTAACTCTTTATAAAAAGTTAGCTGTCTTATGTCTGTTAATTTAAGGTCTACAGAATTAAATCTTTCTTTATAAGATATTCGTTTATTATCATGATCTTTTAAAATTATAGCATTTTTCTCCTCCTCATAAGAGATATCATTTTCTCTTAAAAGATCTATAATGGTAGTTTTTATCATTTGGGAATTAACATTAATTATATTATATCTTTCTCTATTTAAAATAATGCTAATTATCGTTATAGGCAATATAACAACAATAATCATACCTAATAAGTCTACTTGTTCATAGTCCTTTTCAAAATAATCTATTACAAAAGGTATTATTGAAATTATCAATACAAATATAGATCCATACTCGTTTTTTTCCATGATTTTTCTTCTAGTGAATAGTATAAATCCGTATAATATTAAGTAAGCTCCTACTATAGTAAAAAAAATTCTATTCATTATCTATCCCCTATATGATTTATATAGCAAATTTATTTCATACTATTCTACTGATATAACTAATCCATATATATAAACTAATTCTACACTAATTTCAATTTTCCTTTACGATTTTTATTTATATAAAACATCAATAATCTTCAAAATACCTGCAACAAGACTAATACCTCCTATTGATAATCCTGCTACTAAAACAAGTTTCCAATTCTTTTCGTGCATCTTATCTTCTTCAAATTGCTTTTTAGTATCATAAAGCAAGCTAAATATCATGATTGATAAAGATAATAATGTTAAACCAGCTATATTTAATTCTTGCACTGTTGAAATGATTACTATAATGGCTGCAATAATACCTATTGTTCTAATTATTTGTCTTTTCATTTACATTCTCCTCCTTCCCCATTTCTACAATCTTGCTAATAGTTTCATAAGTATTGGTCTATGAATATCTATTGCATTCACTGGACATAATTCCTGACAACAGAAACACCTGATGCATTCATCTAATTTTACAGATGGTTTGCGATTAATCATTGTTATCACTTGAGGAGGACAACTTTCAAAGCATTTTTCACAACCAACACATATATTCTTATTAAATACTGGTTTTGGTTGCATTAATTCATTTATTATAGTTCTCATAAATTTCGGTAATTTACCATCTAATAAATCTAAGCTTCTTATTTCTGGTACAATAAAATCATTTATCTTTAATTCTTCTATTCTTTCTCCTATAATTTCAATATCATTAAAATTTCCTTCACATATACCTCTTTCTACAGATCTTTGTATTGTTGGAACTTTACCAGGATTTATTCCGATAAGAGATGTTGCTACTACATCTAAATGATATGGACTTGTAGATGCTATGACTGCTCCTACCTGTCTTGGATCTCCTCCACTGGGACCATTCCCCTCCATACCTACTATACCATCCATAAAAGATAATACAGGTTTTGCCAATATGCATATATCTAACAGAGCATTAGAAAAATCTTTTATATTAGGCATTCTCACATGATATTCTGCTTTTTCTAATCCTGCTACTATTCCAAACATATTTTTCACTGCACCAGTAAACATCATCATACCATGGGTTTTTAATTTTGATACAGAAATTACTTTATCTACCTTATTTAGCACTTCTATTGCATTTATATTTTTTAGTATTAATCCTTTTTCATTTTTCATTTCTACTGAATTTGTATTATAATTTAATTCTGCTCCTACTTCCTTAGATATTTCTTCTATTCCACACGCTCTATATACTCCATTTAATATCGAAGTATTAAATGGTCCTCCAGGACTATCTCCTATTATGACTTCTGCTCCATAGTCTATCAATACCTTAGCCAATGCTTTTGTAAAAACAGGATGAGTTGTTGTTGCTTCTTCTGGTCTTTTTTTCATTAATAAGTTTATCTTTAATAATACTTTATCACCTTTATCTATATATTTATCTATTCCTCCTAAATTCTTAAAAGATTTTAAAATAGATTTTTTTATTAAGTCATAATCATAGTTTGAACATTTTAACAATGATACCTTATGTCTCTCCAATTTTTCACGACCCTTCATTCATTTTATAAATATTATATAATTTATTTTATCATATAAATAATTATATATATAAAATTTCACAATAAAACACCCTATTTTCAGACTATCATTTAGTCCAGAAATGGGGTGTTCTACATAAAATAGTGTTTTTATTATGAAATTTATTGTTTGTCCATACTTCTTGATGCTACTATGTCTACTCCAGTATCTAATATATCTTCTACAATTACATCACCTGCTTTTATAGGAGCCACTATATTAACATCATTTATGATTTCCATGCATTCAAATAATTTTTTCTTAGGTAATCCATCACTACTTATCACTGGTATCCTGTCATGATGAGCCCCAGATATTTTTACTGTAGTAGTTAATACTCTAGTCGGATTTGTGACTTCTTTTATACCGTATTTTTCACCTCGAGGACAATTGTTTCCTTCTACTCTATATCCATTATTACTATTCGAATCTTCTGTTATAGTCAATCTACATCCTACAGGACATACTATACACACTTTTTCATATTCCTTCATATTACTTCACCTTCCCTTGAACTTCTACTGTAATATTAGAGATATTGTTATTTTTTATATCTTTAACTGGTATTTTAATTCTTTCCATCTCTCCAGGAGCAAGATGTTTTTTCTTTATTTCCCTCACTATTTCTCCATCTGCTTTAATAACTAATTTTGCATCTCTATATACATCTGTAACCCTCATAAACATGTCTAAAGTATTATCCAAATTTTCAACTCTAATTTCATGAGGAATTATATATCTTATTCCATCCTTTGCTTTGGTATTTATTGTGTGACTATCTTTCTTCAATTCTTTCTTTATAAATTTAGCTGCATTCCTTCCTGCTCTTATACTTTCCTCAGTTACATAATCTACAAGATCATGAACATGTACTACATTACCACAAGCAAATATACCTTCTATATTTGTTTCCATTGACTCATTTACTTTTGGACCATTAGTTGTTGAATCTAATTCTATTCCTGCACCACTTGATAGTTCATTTTCCGGTATTAATCCAACAGAAAGTAGTAATGTATCACATTCATATAATTTCTCAGTTCCTGGTATAGGCTTTTTATTCTCATCTACTTTTGCTATGACTACTCCTTCCACTCTATCTTTTCCCTTTATATCTACTACTGTATGACTTAATAGTAAAGGTATATCAAAATCATCTAAACATTGAACTATATTTCTTGTAAGTCCTCCTGAATAAGACATTAACTCTGCAACTGCTTTAACTTCTGCTCCTTCAAGAGTAAGTCTTCTTGCCATAATAAGTCCTATATCTCCAGAGCCTAATATTACTACCTTTTTACCTACCATATAGCCTTCCATATTTATAAATCTTTGAGCTGTTCCTGCTGTAAATACTCCCGCTGGTCGAGTACCTGGTATTGATAAAGCTCCTCTAGGTCTTTCTCTACATCCCATTGCCAATACTACTGCTTCTGCCTTTATTTCCATAAAGCCATCCTCTGTATTTATGGCACTTATCATTTTATCTTCTGTTATATCCAATACCATAGTATCTAATTTGTATTCTATATTTAAACTCTTTAATTCATTTATAAATTTCTCTGCATATCCTGGACCTGTTAATTCTTCTTTAAATACATGTAATCCAAATCCATTATGAATACACTGCTGAAGTATTCCTCCTAATTCCTTATCTCTTTCTATAATTAATATATTATTAATACCATTTTTTTTGGCTTCTATTGCAGCAGCTAATCCTGCTGGACCTCCTCCTATGACTACAATATCGTAATTCAACACATTATCACTCCCATTATTTCTGTTTTGTATATAGTAATAGCATTCTAAGATTTTGTTTTTCCTGTCAATATATTAGATTCATTTCCATCCTTGACTATCTTTTCTATATCCTTATTCAATTCTCTTGCTAATATTTCCATTACTCTAGGTCCACAAAAACCACCTTGACATCTTCCAGCTCCGGGTCTTGCTCTTCTTTTTACTCCGTCAACGGTTGTCGCTCCTGCATTTTTTCTTATACTATCTACTATTTCACCTTCTGTTATATTTTCACATCTACAAATAACTCTTCCATACCTTGGATCTTTCTTTATCAATTCAGCCTTTTTTTCTTTACTTAATTCATTAAATACAATCATTTCTCTACGAGGATTAAAATCTTTATTTTTTTCTAATCCATCATATCTTTCTTTAACTAATTCAACTACATATTGAGCTATTGCAGGAGCAGATGATAAGCCTGGTGATTTTATTCCTGCAACATTTATAAAGCCTTTTGCATCTTGAGATTCTTCTATTATAAAATCTCCTGTGTCTGGCTCTGCTCTAACACCAGAAAAATTAGTTATAGTCTTATTAAATGGTATTTTTTCTATGCTCTTTACTGCTGTATTTCTAACATACTCAATATTATCACTTGTTGTTTGTAATTCATCCCTTTGGTCATCATTTAATTCTTGACTATCTGGTCCTACAATTATATTTCCATGAACTGTTGGTGCCACTAAAACACCCTTTCCAAATTTATTAGGACATTGAAATATAACATGATTTGTTATATATGATGCACTCTTATCTAAAATATAATATTGTCCTCTTTTCGGAATAATTTTAAAGGTTTCCTTTGCTACCATATTATTTATTTTATCTGCATATACACCTGCACAGTTAATTACATACTTTGATTTAATTTCTTGTTTATTTGTTAATATTTTATATCCATCATCTATCTTTTCAATATCCTTTACTTCATTATTCAGTATAAGTTCTACTCCATTATCTGCTGCATTTTCAGCAAGAGCTATGGCTAATTCATATGCACCAACGATTCCTGCTGTAGGAGAATATAATGCTCCGATAACATCATCATTTATATTAGGTTCCATTTCTTTTACCTTATTTTTATCTATTATTTCAATATTAGGTATTTTATTTTCTATTCCTCTATCATACAATTCCTTTAAAGTTTCCATATCTTCATCATTAAAAGCTAATACTAAAGATCCTATTTTTTTAAACGGTACATCTAACTCCTTACATACCTTATCAAACATAGGATTACCTTCTGAATTAAATTTGGCCATTTTTGTTCCTGGTTTTGCATCATAACCACCATGAACTATAGCACTATTTGCTTTAGTAGTACCATTCGATACTTCACTATCTTTTTCTACTATAGCTATGTTTAATTTGTATTTTGATAATTCCCTTGCTATAAAATTTCCTATTACTCCAGCCCCTATTATTACTACATTATACATCAAGACTGCCTCCTTTTTTTATTAATGAAAAAACCACACTAAAGCAAGCCTATCCTTCCATAGGCATATTAGTGTGGTTCTCTTTATCTCAACCTTAATATTCTATTCTAAATTATTTACACCTTTTACTCATCTTTTTCCCATCTCAAAGATCTTTCAATAGCTCTTTTCCAATCTCCATATATTTTATCTACTTTTTCTGATTCCATTTCTGGTTTAAATACTTTATCTATTGAATATCTTTTTGATATGTCTTCTTTGCTTTCCCAAAAACCTACTGCTAGACCTGCTAAATATGCAGCTCCCATAGCAGTTGTTTCTGTTATTACTGGTCTATTTACAGGAACTTCAAGAATATCAGATTGGAATTGCATCAAGAAATTATTTGCTACTGCTCCTCCATCAACTTTTAATTCTTTTAAATCTATACCTGAATCCTGTTGCATAGCTTCAAGTATATCTTTACTTTGATATGCTATAGATTCTAATGCAGCTCTTATGATATGATTTTTATTGGCTCCTCTAGTAAGACCAACCATTGTACCTCTAGCATACATATCCCAGTGAGGTGCTCCTAAGCCAACAAAAGCTGGTACTATATATACTCCGTTAGAATCTTCAACCTTAGTTGCAAAATATTCACTATCAGATGCATCACTTATTAATCTTAGTTCATCCCTTAACCATTGTATTATAGCTCCACCAACAAATATACTTCCTTCTAATGCATAATTTACTTTGCCATCTATTCCCCAAGCTATTGTAGTAAGAAGTCCATTTTTAGATTGAACCATTTTTTCACCAGTATTCATAAGCATAAAACAACCTGTTCCATAGGTGTTTTTAGCCATTCCATCATCATAACATGCTTGTCCAAAAAGTGCTGCTTGTTGATCTCCTGCTATACCGGCAATTGGTATCTTTGAACCTCCATAAGTTTGTGGATCAGTATATCCATATACCTCACTAGAAGGTTTAACCTCGGGTAACATTGAAGCCGGAATATCTAATTCTTTCAAGAGCTTTTCATCCCATTTGAGTTCTTTAATATTATATACCATTGTTCTTGAAGCATTTGTATAATCAGTTACATGTACTTTACCTCTTGTTAAATTCCATATTAGCCATGTATCTACATTACCAAACAATAATTCTCCGTTTTCTGCCTTTTCTCTAGCTCCTTCAACATTATCAAGAATCCATTTGATTTTTGTGCCTGAAAAATAAGCATCTACTACTAATCCTGTATTTTCTTTTATATAATCTTCTAATCCTCTTCTTTTTAAGTCATCACATATATTAGCAGTTCTTCTACATTGCCAAACTATTGCATTATAAATAGGTTTTCCTGTGGTTTTATCCCAAACAATAGTAGTTTCCCTTTGATTTGTTATACCTATGGCGGCAACTTCTTGAGGTCTTATACCAGCAGTTTCTAATACTTCTCTAGCAACTCCACTCTGTGTTCCCCAAATTTCCATAGGATCATGTTCAACCCAACCAGCTTTAGGATAAATTTGTGTAAATTCCTTTTGAGCTACATTTATTATTTCACTATTGTGATCAAAAAGTATTGCTCTTGAACTTGTAGTCCCTTGGTCTAATGCCATTATATATTTCTTTTCCATCATGCACCCTCCATATAATATATTATATTTTAATATTTTTCAAATGTAAAATAATTATACTCTTTTTAAAAAACCTTTTCCTTAAACCCATATATTAAGTAAAAATTGATAAAGAAGTGCTCCAATTACACCGCCAACAATAGGTCCTATAACTGGTACCCAAGCATATGACCAATCTGAATCTCTTTTTCCTGGTATAGGAAGTATAGCATGAGCAATTCTAGGTCCTAAATCTCTAGCTGGATTTATAGCATATCCTGTAGGTCCTCCTAAACTTAATCCAATACTCCAAACTAAAAAGCCTGCTAATAACGCACTTAATGCCCCTACTTCATTGTTTCCATGATTTATTCCTAAGATTCCTATAACTAGCATTGCAGTACCTATAACCTCTGTTATAAAATTCCATTTTAAATTTCTTATTGCTGGGCCTGTACAAAATACTCCTAATTTTGCACCTGCATCATCAGTAGCTGCAAAGTGATCCCTAAAAGCTATATATACTAAAAATCCTCCTACCATTGCCCCCAGTATTTGTGAAATAATATATCCAGGAACTAATGACCATGACAAATTTCCAATTGATGCCATTCCAATAGTCAATGCAGGATTTAAGTGTGCACCACTTACCCATCCAGTAATATACGCTGCCATAGCAACTGCAAGTCCCCATGCGGTTGCAACAACGATCCAACCTGCGTCATGAGCTTTAGATTTTTTAAGCGAAACGTTTGCCACAACACCATCACCTAATAATATAAGTATCATTGTACCAAAAAATTCTGCTGTATACATCGCCATATTCGACATAATAATTTCTCCCCTTTTTTAATTTTTTATAGATACTATAAATTTGTACTAACTACTTATTAATCCTCACATATTTACTCCTCCTCTTTTTTCAATCACATATACCATACATCTGTATTACTTGTTGAAATTCCTAATGTACCTGCATTTAAACTTTCAATTACATCTTCTTTATCTCTTATCAGTCCTCCCGCTATTATAGGTATCCTTGTTTCTTCATGAATAGTTTTTATTATTTTAGGCATTATTCCTGGAAGAACTTCTACTGCATCTGGTTTAGCTGACTTAATCAACTTTATTCCTGTTTCAAGAGATAGAGAATCTAATATAAAAAGCCTTTGTATGGTAAATAAATTGAATTTTTTAGCTAATTTTATTAAATTACTTTTAGTTGTAATAATACCATCAGGTTTTATATTTTCAGCTATATATTCTAAGCTCCACTTATCTTTAGCGATTCCATCTATTAGGTCTATATGAACAAAAACTCCCTTATCATGTTGTTTACATTCTTCTACAATTTCTCCAATATTCAAGATATTTCCTGAAAGTAAGAATACATTTTTAATGGGAGATTTTAATGCCTTTTCTAATTTTGATATTTGATTTACTGCTGCTATTATAGGATTTTCATGTATATTCGTAAAAAATTTAGTGGCCATAATATTCTCCTCATATTTGTATTTATTTTCGTTAAAAAAGAGCATGTTCATAAAACCTATATTTCCATAGGTCCTACACACGCTCTCTCATCTCTGATCTGTGTAATATCATTTATCTATTCTTAGAATTTTTTGATAATTTAATTCTATTCTTTTTCATCCCATCTGTCAACAATAGTTAATTATTTATCGATTCCTCTTATTTCATTTATATTTATTTTTTGAGGAGTGAAATTAGAACTCTCATCTCTAATCCTAATCTTATCTATTGGAATATCCTTTTCTCTAGATATCAATTTCTTTACTCTAGGTCTACAAAAATTTCCTTGACAAATTCCCATTCCTGCCCTTGTTCTCCTCTTTACAGCGTCTACAGATTCTATTGGTATATTTCTATTAATTGCATCAATTATTTCATACTCAGTTACTTTTTCACATCTACATATTATATTCTTTTCAGGATTTTCATCATCAATTCTTCCATCAAAATTTTCTTTATCTATTATTATTGGATTTCTATATGGATTAAATTTTTTGTTTTTTTTCAGATTAGCTCCCATTTTTGTTAATATATCTACAATTTCTAGTGCTATCGCTGGAGATGAAGTCAATCCTGGTGAATCTATTCCAGCTACATTTATAAATCCATCTATATCGCTTTCTTCAATTACAAAATCTTCAATATTGCTTCTTGCTCTTATTCCAGAAAATGTTGTAAGAGCTCTTTTAATATTAAATCCAGGTATAGACTTTCTCGACTTATCTACAACATGTTTTAAAGATTCAATTGTAGTATCAACATCCCATTTCTGCTCTATATCTTCTGCATCTGGTCCTATCATAAAATTCCCATGATACGTTGTTGTTACAAGTATTCCCTTCCCTTTATTTGTAGGCGTTTGAAATACTACAGTATTAACCAAATCCCCTTGATCCTTACCAAATAATATATATTGTCCTTTCCTTGGTAATATTTTAAAACTATTAATCCCTACCATACCAGCTATTTTGTCACTATAAACTCCAGCAGCATTAATAATATATTTAGTTTTTATACTGCCATTATTTGTTCTTATATTAAATCCTTCTTCAACTCTATCTATATCTAAAACTTCTGTTTTCAATTTTAATTCAACACCATTTTCTATAGCATTTTCCACTAAAGCTATGGTCATTTCATATGGTGAAGTAACTCCAACACTTTTACAATAAAAAGCAACTTTAACATCATCATTTATATGTGGTTCTATTTCTTTTATTTTATCTTTATATATAATTTCAATATCATCTTCTTTATGTCCTACTTTTAATGCATTTTCATATATTTTCTTAATTCTCTCTTCATCTTCTCTATCAAAACCTATTACAATTGCCCCAGTTCGTCTAAATCCAAAATTTAACTCTTTATTTAGTTGATCAAACATACTATTACCTTTTATACATAGCTTTCCTTTTAATGTCCCGTATTTACTTACATATCCTCCATGAACTATGCCACTATTTGCTTTTGAAGCTCCAAGGGATACATCTCCTTCTTTTTCTATTAAAGCTATATTTAAATCATATTTTGATAATTCTCGAGCTATAGCTCCTCCTACAACTCCTGCTCCTATTATACTAATATCATACATATATATCATCTCCCTTTAAATCTTTATTATATAATACCCTTTTTAAATATATATAATAATAAGGTTCTATAATTTCCCCTACTCTATTGAACTTTACATTTGTTTCTCTAAGATTTTTAAACTCTTTACTACTTTTAAAACTGGCATAGGCTTATTTATTTTTCACTACATATTTATCTTTTTTCTCCCATCCTTCTAAGATAGATAAAAAATACTGAAAAAAAGGAATAAATTAATGAATAATTATATTAGTTATAACAATAAAAATTTTATAATATTTTATCGAAAGATTCAATTAATTATAAATCAATATTATGATTATAATATAAGTTGGTCAATGAAATTAATACATAATTTATTTTGCATATAAAAATATTAAATAACTTAACTAAATAATTAATAGTGTTTTAGTATTAGAAAAAACAAATAATAAATATTTTTTGAACATATATAATTATATTAATAACTAAGACCTTATTTAATAAAATATAGCTAAATTAAGAAAGGTGATTGAAAATGAGAAAAAAAATATTTATCTTCATATCTATATTACTTATATTGACTTTGACAGGATGTGCGAATCAAACGAGTGTAGGGGGAGAAGCTGAAAATAAAAATGTAGAAACTCAAGAATTACAAAGTGAAATTAAAAAATATGAAGAAGATATTAAAAAGTTAGAAGAAGATATTAAAAAGTTAGAAGAAAAGAATGATGATTATAAATTAGAAATTAAACAACTTGAAAAAGAAAAAAATGAATATAATGATTTCATAGATAAAACAATAAAATATTTGGATGAAGATGCACTTTTAGAAATAGCAAGAAGTGAATGGAAATATCAAATAGAAGTCGATGAAAAACCTATTCCCCTTAATGGAAAAGTAGAAATTAATAAAGATACTTTTAAAATCGTTTATTCTGTGGAAAGCTCTTTACTTTCAAATGTACAAGAAGAACTCTTTAGTAAAGGACCAATGAGTGGAGATTTCATTGATCATTTAAAAGTAGTAGGAATAAAACCAAATAATATTGGAAGAACCGATGGAACTGTTATTACTGCTTTTGTTTATGAATTTGAAAGTCTCCCTAAAAATACAAATTTCAAATTAGAAATAAGCGATGAACTTAAGGAAAGACTTGATTTAGAAACTAACACTATAAATATTCAAGTAAATTAAAATTTGTAGGTATAAAAACAAAAGTATTTTTTTTAGTAACACATGAGAAGTTCAATGGAATAACAACCCCAACTATTAACATAGAAGTATTAAAATTCAAATTTATATCATCTTTATCTTTTCTACATACCATATCATATTAAACTGCTATACATTTTACAATGGTAAATGGATGAACGACACTTTTATCGGTATGAATGACAAATGATATAAAAAAATTATCAGATACTATATTTTTTATATAATTCGTTTTTATTAATTCGATAATATTCAATAGTATACTTATCTATCTTCTGGCTTATTCTCAATATAATATCTTTGCTCATATTCATTTCAATTGCATTATCCAAAATATTTTTCCCTATTCTTATTTTATCATCTATTTTCATAGTATACCGTTGCATAAAATCTATAATTGTCTATAAAAACCTTATAAAAAACCCTATAAATTTTAATTTTGATTATCATTTCTAATAATCTTCCTGTTCAACCTGCCCTATTTTGATTAATCTTTTAATCTACTCTAGTTTGTCTAGCAGTCCGATGGCTTAAATTCCCATACAACTCATGGTACATATTAGCATTATCTTTTTTTGTAAGGTACAATTATAGTTTTTATGCGCATTCATATATATTCGCTAGATATATACAGTTCTCAAG
>NZ_WSFU01000112.1 GCF_016820635.1 Anaeromonas gelatinilytica
GCGGGAATATGTGGGAATCGAACCCACCCAGGACGCTCCTAACGCCCCGAACTGGTTTTGAAGACCAGAAGGCACACCAGCACCCATCTACTCCCATATGTCTATATTAATAATCACTTGCTCATTATAGCATATTCATATTTTATGTCAAGTTATACTAGTAAAATCTCAAACTCCCTACTCATAAATTTCATTTATTTTAAATATATTTTGTTCATTTGAATATACTAAACTAAAAACCTCATTTTTATTGATACTTTTCCCTTCACTTGTAATCACTTCAATCTCTACATCTATTAAATTTGAATATTCATAATTATTAATTATATATGATTTAACATTATATCCATCGATGTTTTTTTCAATATGTTTTATAGTATAAGCAATTTTATCTTTTCTTTCTGATTTCGTAAATACTCCCACCAAATTAGCTGCATCTTTTTCTCTTACCATTTTATAATATTTTTCTATCGTGTTTATTGGATTAACATAATCTTCTTTTACTATCAACTTACTATATTTTAAAGGATTTTCTATATTATAATAATTTAAAAAAATATCCTTTCTTTCTCCATTAATTAATATTTGAACACTATTAATTGAATCTAATTCCGTCATAGTATTAACAATAGAATATATTAATAATGCTTCTTCTTCTTGAGTAATATCTTTTTCTATAATATCTTTTGAAAAATTTATATATGCTATTTGATCTGACACCTCAACAGAGAGAACTTTAGTATTTCTAGGAATTAAATTAACTATATTCTCATCATTTATTCCTCTAATCAACCTCTGTAATACTTCCATTTCAATGCTATTAGTTATATTTTTTATTTTTATATCTTTCCTAACTAATCTACTTAAACTTAAATCGGGATAATACAATGCTACATCAAAATCATTTTCTGTGGAATAGGGTGATATTATTTGAGTATTTTCTCCTAAATTATCAAAATCATCATACTTTTGACATCCTATTATAAGTAAAATCAATAAAATACTCAATAATATAATAAAAAAACTTTTATTCATATATATCCTCCTATTCCATATTAGTATCTAATGGTAATTTTATATAAAAAATTGTTCCTTCATCAATTGCACTTTTTATATCAATTTTTCCTTGATGTAATGTTATAATCTGATGAGCTATAGATAGTCCTAATCCTGTTCCTCCAGTACCTCTGCTTCTAGCCTTATCTACTCTATAAAACCTCTCAAAAATATGTTCTAAGTCTTTAGACGGGATTCCAATACCATCATCTGATACCTCAACTATAACATTATTAGAATCAGAATATAATTTCACACCTACATTACCTCCTTCTGGAGTATATTTAATTGCATTGTGTATTATATTTATAATGGCTTGTTGAATTTTATCACTATCTAATTTTATTTGTATCTTATCTCTTGGATCATAATTTAAACTAATATTTTTCTCATCAGCTAATGGTTTTAATCTAGTTATAATTTTTTCTAATAAAAAATTCAAATAGGTAACTTTATAATTTAAGTTTAATTTTTCTTTATCTAAATCTACTAAAATTAATAAATCATCTATAATATTATTTAATCTATCAATTTCAGAATCTATGTCTGTTAAAAATTCTCTATATATTTCAATATCTGCATTTTCTTGATGTAATAAAGACTCAGATAATAATTTTATAGAACTTAAAGGTGTCCTCAATTCATGAGATACATTTGCCACAAAATCCTTTCTTTGTATATCTACTTGATCTAATTTTGTACTCATAATATTAAATGCTGATGCTAATTGTCTAAACTCATCTTTAGTTTTTATATCTATTCTCTGATTTAAATTCCCTTTAGCCATATTCATTATAGCGTTAGTAAATTTTTTAATTGGTTTAGAAAATATATCTGCCAAAATAAAACTAACTATAGCTATAAATATCGCACTTATAAAGGATACTAAATATAAAGCTTTTCGAATATTTTTAACCCTAGAATATATATTATCAATAGATTTTGAAATCAAAACGGCTCCTACTATCTTACTATTTAATATAATCGGAACAGAACTATACATTAAGTGCCCATATTCTTTATGATTATATGTAGTTGCCACATTATTACCCTTCAAAGCTTTTTCAACTTCTTCATGATTAAATGTTTCCCCAATAAATTCTTTACTTGAATCAACTTTAACTTTATTATTACTATCAATAACAATTATTCTTGAATTAATTTTCTTACTATATTTTGTAACCTCATTTTTCATTGTTTCATAAATAGTAGAATTTGCTTCACTATTAACATAATACTTTATATTATTTGCTATTATATTAGTTTTAGCTAACATATCTGCCTTTTTTTCTTCAATATACATATTAGTAATTGTTTTTGATATAAATACATTAATAAATACCAATAATATTGTCACTAATAATAAATAGGTGGAAACAAGTTTCCACCTTATGCTTATAATTCCTGTTTTTTTATTGAGCTTTACTCCTGAAATAGTAACCAACTCCCCATTTTGTTAAAATATATTCAGCTTGAGATGAATTTTGCTCAATTTTTTCTCTTAATCTTCTTATATGAACATCGACAGTTCTTAGATCTCCAAAATATTCATATCCCCAAATTATCTCTAATAATTCCTCTCTTGTAAACACTTTTCCTGGATTTGTAGCTAACAATAATAATAAATCAAACTCTTTTGCTGTAAGATTTACATCTTTATCTCCTATTGATACTCTTCTCCCTAAAGTATTTATAGTAAATTCTTCGACTTGTATAACCTGCTCTCCTAATTTAGTTTCCTTATTATTAAATCTTCTCAATATAGCTTTTATTCTAGCTTTTAATTCCAAAATATTAAAAGGCTTAGTTAAATAATCATCGGCTCCATATTCTAAACCTAATATTTTATTCATGTCTTCACCTTTAGCCGTCAACATAATAATAGGAACTTGAGATGTTTCTCTTATCTTTTGACATACTTCCAATCCATCCATTTCTGGTAACATAAGATCTAATATTATTAAATCATATTCATTGCTTTTAGCTTTATTTAATGCATCCTTACCATCATACGCAGTATCTATATCATAGTTGTCCTGCTCTAAACTATATTTTAAACCTTTAACCAATAGAGCCTCATCGTCAACAATCAATATATTACTAGCCATTTCATCACCTCAAATTATATTTGTATACAATATATTAAATAAAATAAATTATTCCTTTAATTTATTTTAATATAATTTTCTTTTATCTTCAATTCTTTTAGTAATTTTCTTTCTATCAAAGTCTTCTAAAAGCGCTATGGCATATTTTCTACTTGTATTTAAAATATCCCTAAATTCTGCTAAACTGATATATTCATTTTCATAAATATATTTCTTAATTTTATCTAAAGCCTCTTCATATGCCTCCTTGTGAAATATTAAATTTTCATCTAACAATATTAATTCTTCCCTTTGTATCATTGATTCTATTATTTTAATAATATCCTCTTTTTTATAATCTAATTTTTCTATTACCTCATTTATTTTAGGTGGATTGTACTTATTTGATAATACATCATTCTCTATAACTTGTTTTATTTTCTTCTGCATTTTATTTAATTCAACTTCAAAATCATATAAAGATATATACAAATTATTTTGTTTAATTACATCTTCTTCAATCAATTTATCTATAAGTAATTCTCCTAATTTAGGCTTTATGTGAATAAAATATTTACTTCTTAATTCCTC
Source organism: Anaeromonas gelatinilytica (assembly GCF_016820635.1). GTDB lineage: Bacteria > Bacillota > Clostridia > Tissierellales > SIT17 > Anaeromonas > Anaeromonas gelatinilytica. The sequence continues at coordinate 3,735 of NZ_WSFU01000112.1, forward strand.
TCTTAGAATTCCTATTTTTACAGGATTTTCATTATGATAATTCTGTAGAAACTTCTTTATCTTTAATCTTATATATTTATAGTAATCCTTATGAACATAATGTTTTTCATTTGATACTTCAAATATCAATATTTTATTTTTATTCTCTAAAATTTTACTTGTCTTAATTATTTCATCTTCCTTAGTTATCAGCTCAGTAGATAATTCTTTAGTTGTAGGAAATCTTTTACTTCTTTCTTTAATACTTTCTTCTATTATTTTTTCTTTATTTCCAGTTTCTTTTATCTTAAGTTCCTCAATTATATCTTCTTTAAATCTTTTTTTCTTTAAAGGATTACCATCTAAAATGATTCCCCCACCTATTGTAGTCATAGGAGAATAAAATCTAATTATAAATCTATCTCCAACTTTTGCTGAAGTCTTTTCCTCTAATCTTAATTGCACATAGCCACTTTCTCCAGGAGTTATATATTCCTTATCCAATAATACTGCCCTACATAATATCTCTTGAGTTCCTAAATACAATCTTAATCTAGTACGATTTTCCACTATCCACGGAGAATCTTTAAGCAATTCTAGCTTTACATCTAGCATCATCGTATCTACCATAGATTCAGGCAAAGCTACAATATCCCCTCTATCAATATCTGATTTTTTAATTCCTGGTAAATTAATAGCAACTCTTTGTCCTGCTAATGCTTTTTGAGAATTTTCTTCATGAACTTGTATAGATCTAATTCTACTTTTCAGTTTTTTAGGAAATACCTCAATTTCATCCCCTACATTAAATGTTCCCTGTAATAACGTACCTGTTACTACCGTTCCAAATCCAGTCAATGTAAAAACTCTATCAATAGGTAATCTAGGAATATTCTTTATATCTCTATCCTTTATGCTTTCTGCTATTGTATCAATCTCTTTTGTTAAAATATCTATTCCAATCTTTTTTGTAGAAGATACTTCTATTATTTTTCCATTTTCAAGAAATGTATTTTTAATATTTTCTTTAATGTCTTCTTTAACTAACTCTTTCCACTCTTCATCTACTAAATCACATTTTGTTAATGCAATTATTCCGTTATTTATGTCTAATAAATTAAGAATATTAAGATGTTCTAAAGTCTGAGGCATAATTCCTTCATCTGCTGCGACTACCAATATTACTACATCAATTCCACTAACTCCAGCTAACATATTCTTAATAAATCTTTCATGTCCAGGAACATCTATAATTCCTGCTCTCCTTCCACTTGGCAAATCAAAATATGTAAAACCCAATTCAATTGATATACCTCTATTTTTTTCTTCAGCTAACCTATCTGTTTCTCTACCCGTAAGGGCTTTAATCAAAGTAGTTTTCCCATGATCAATATGTCCTGCTGTCCCAATAATAATATTCTTCTCCACATTATTCACTCCTATAATCATTAATAGACCATTTGATTCCTTCAACTATTATATTAAAATCATTTTCATCAATTGTCCTTACGTCTATAAGCAGATTATTATTATTAATTCTAGTAATTATAGGAATTCTAAATTTCCTTAAATTTTCTTCTAATTTATTAATACTTATATATTCACTTTTAATGCTTAATACCTTAGTGGAAATCTCTTCTAAAGGTAAAGATCCTCCTCCTACTTGAGAATAATCATCTAATATCTGTATTTCAACATCATCAATATTTTCAGCAACTAAATCATATAAGTTTTTAGCTTTTTTAGTTATATCTTTTAAAGACATAGTAAGCATTCTTAGCGTGGGAATATTTTTAATAGCCTTTTCTTCTTCTAAATACTCTCTTAAAACAAGTTCTAAAACAGCTATTATCATCTTATCAACTCTTATAGCTCTAGTTAATTGATTTTTTTTCATTTTATCAATTAATTTCTTTTTTCCCACAATAATTCCAGCTTGAGGTCCTCCTAGTAATTTGTCTCCACTAAAACTTACAATATCTACTCCAGCTCTTAATGAATCTTGTACTGTTGGTTCATAAGATAATCCATATTTACTTAAATCTATCAAAACTCCACTTCCTATATCCTCTATAACTGGTATGTTATTTTTTCTTCCCAGATTAACTAAATCTTCTATAGGAACAGATTCTGTAAAACCTACTATTTTATAATTACTAGTGTGAACCTTTAATAATGCAGCAGTTTCTTCTCCTATTGCTAATTCATAATCTGATAAGTGAGTTTTATTGGTAGTGCCTATGTCTATTAATTTACCTCCACTTTGTTCCATAACTTCAGGTACTCTAAAGGATCCTCCTATCTCTACCAACTCTCCTCTAGATACAATCACTTCCTTTTCTTTAGCCAATGTACTTAATATAAGCATAACAGCAGAAGCATTATTATTGACTACTAATGCCGCTTCTGCTCCTGTTATTCTACATATTATATCCTCTATATGACTATATCTAGATCCCCTCTTACCTTCTTTTAGATTATATTCCAAATTAGAATAACTTGAAACTATTTCAACCACTTTTTCTAGTATATTTTTTGAAATTAAAGATCTACCTAAATTAGTATGAATAATTGTTCCTGTTCCATTTATAATCTTTTTTAGTTTAGGATTAATTTTATTTTTAGATTTTTCTATAATTATATTATATATTTTTTTTATTTCATCTTCTATATGTTCCTGTGATATATTCTCAGAAATAATATCTTTTCTAATACTTTCTAAAACTTCTCTAATACTTTCTAATATTATTTCTCTAGGAATATAATTTAACGCTTCATGTATATTTTTCCTTTGAAGAACTTCATCAACTTTAGGTAAGTTTCTAAACAATTCTTTTCTATTCTTCATTTATTTTCACCCTTATTCAACAATTATATAATGTTCCTTTTTCTCCACAACTCTACCAATAATACCATATTCAGTATCTAATATTTTAAGTTCTTTCATTAATAAATCTACTTTACTTTTATCTACAGAAATTAATAATCCTCCTGATGTTTGGGGGTCAAACATAATATCCTGCAATGATTCTTCTATAGAATTAGATATTCTTACATCATTTCCTATAAAAGACTTATTAGAATATGCACCTGCTGGTATTATTCCCATTTTGGCTAATTCACTAGCTTCATTTATAATAGGAATTCTATTGCTATAAAATTCAATGCTTACATCACTTCCTTTAGCCATTTCTAAACCATGACCTAATAATCCAAATCCAGTTACATCAGTACAACTATTTATACCTACTTTAACCATTACATCTTTAGCCTTCTTATTCAATGTAGACATTATATTGATTGCTTCGTTATATGCCTCTTTGGAAGCCATATCAGCCTTAATTGCAGTATTTATAATGCCAACACCTAAAGGCTTAGTTAAAACTAAATAATCCCCAATTTTAGCATTGCTATTAATAATAACATTATCAGGATGCACAAATCCTGTAACAGCTAATCCATATTTAGGTTCGTCATCTTCAACTGTATGTCCACCAACTATTAGAGCTCCTGCTTCAAGTACCTTATCATTTCCACCTTTTAAAATTTCAGCCATTACTTCTGGACTTAAACAATTAGGAAATCCTATAATATTCATTGCTAATTTAGGATCTCCTCCCATTGCATATATATCACTGATAGAATTAGCTGCAGCAATTTGTCCAAATGTATATGGATCATCAACGACTGGTGTAAAAAAATCAACTGTCTGAATTATAGCAGTATCCTTATTTATTCTATATACTGCTCCATCATCAGATGTATCTATTCCAACTAATAAATTATCATCAGTTTTTCTTGGTATATAACGCAGAACCTGCGCTAAGGTCTCAGGACCTATTTTAGCTGCTCAGCCAGAAGCTGTAGTCATTTGTGTAAGCCTATACTTATTGTTCATTTTAAACCACACCTTTCATCAAATAGTAATCTTATCTTTAATATTTTCAAATGTTTTTTCTCCTATACGATCTACATTCATTATATCTTCTATTGTATTAAATCTATTATTATTTCTATATTCAATAATATTATTAGCCTTCACAGGACCTATATCTGGTAAGGTTTCTAGTTCAGTTTGCTCTGCACTATTTATATTTATTTTATCAGTATTATTTTCATCACTACTGATTTCATTTTCATTCTGTATATCATCTATTTCTTCTTCATCTATTTTATAAATATGAATTCTATCTTCATCTTTAATTTTCTTAGCCAAATTAATTCTATTCATATCAGCTTCATCAGTTAACCCTCCCGCTGCCTTAACAACATCATTAACTCTACTACCATTTTTCAATGTAAATATTCCTGGATTATTAACCGCCCCTGTAATATGTACAATTATATCTTCTCCAATACTTTCTGAATCTATATCTATGTTATTCTCATCTAAGGATAAATCATCTTTTTCTATTTCTACCTCTTCCGTGTCTTTATATTCTTCATATGTAATATCCTCATTATTGTCGCGATTGTCGCGAAATAATATATTAAAACCTATTATTCCTATAATGATACTAACTAGTATAAGTATAACTATTTGCTCCTTCCTTGTAAAGGATAGCATTTTTGTTTTCACTCCTCCCTTTTGTTTTTTATATACTTCTACATATATTTTGTTTTTCCTCCAAATATTTTACTTAAAATATTATTAATAATTTGGTATACTATAGTGTATAAGATTTGAGGAGTGATAAAATGTGAAAAAGTTTATGCCAATAATTCTCATACTTTTATTTGTCTTTAATTTTACTTCTGTAATTTATGCAAATGATAATTTCCTAAACCCTAGTGATATAAATGCGGAATCTGCTATACTTATAGATGGAAATACTGGAGAAATCCTATTCGAAAAAAATATTGATAAAAAAATGTATCCAGCAAGTACTACAAAAATTCTTACAGGAATATTAGCTATTGAAAATGGTAATTTTAATGATATGGTCACAGTTGATGCTGAAACTCCTTATGAAATAAAAGGTGCTCATATAGCACTTGAACCTGACGAAAAAATAAATTTTGAAGATTTACTAAATGCTACTCTTATAGAGTCTGCAAATGATGCAGCAGTTGTATTAGCTAAACATATAGGTGGATCAGTAGAAGGTTTTGCAAAAATGATGAATGATAAAGCTCAAGATATAGGTGCAAAAAACTCTAATTTTGTCAATCCTAATGGTCTTCCAGATGAAAATCATACAACTACAGCCTATGATTTAGCAATTATAACTAAATACGCAATGAAAAATGAAAAATTTAGAGAAATAGTTAAAAACCACCAATATACAATTGAACCTACAAATAAAAAAACAGAGCAAAGACATCTCCATTCATCTAATAAATTATTATATGGTACAAGCAATATTAATGTAGATGGAAAAACAGTGGAAATTAAGTATGATGATGCAATTGGTGTTAAAACAGGATATACCGATGAAGCTGGTCAATGTTTAGTTTCTGCAGTTGAAAGAGATGGAAGAATGTTAATTTCTGTTGTATTAAAATCAACTGGTAATAATTTATGGATTGATACTCATAAATTATTAGATTATGGTTTTAATAATTTCACTACTACAATATTAGGTTTTAAAAATGAGTTTGTTAAAAATATAGAAATAAAAAATGGAAATAACTCTTTTGTTACTGGAGTTAATGGAAAAGACGTATCAATAACACTTCCAAAAGGAACAAAAAATTCTGTTACAAAAAACATTATATTAAATGATAATTTAGAGGCTCCAATATCTAAAGGACAAGTCTTAGGAAAAATAGAGTATATACTAAATGATGAAGTTATAACTACCTCAAATATTATATCTACTTCAGATATAAAGTTAATGGGTGTATATGCTTCGATTTCTAATTCATCTCTTTTTTCAAATTTTTATCCATGGTTATTGATAGGACTACCTATACTATTTATAATTTGGAGCTTTAGTACTATCAGAAAAAAAATCAAAAAAAAGAAATATGCAACAAAATCTGATATAACCTATAAAGAAAAATATTAAAAATAAAGTGAATGTTTTTCATCCACTTTATTTTCTAGCTCTTATTTTATCAAGATAATTATATATAGTATATCTAGATACACATAATACTTCAGCTACATATTCAACAGATCCTTTTATTAAAAAGGTTCCTTTTTCATCAAGGTTTTCTACTATCTTAACCTTTTCTTCTTTATTTAAATATGCTACTGGTTTACCTATATTTTCTAATACTCTTTCTACTACACTATACAATATATCATTTATATTATTACTATAGGTTTCCTGAATTTCTTTATTTTTATTAGAATCATCTATAGTTTCTGTCAATTCTGTTATAACATTCTTAGCTACTACAAATTCAGAAATATCTACATTAATACACAAACATCCAACTACCTCATCAGATTGATCTTTTATAAATAATGTAGATGATTTTAATGTTCTTCCATCCTTAGTAATAGTTTTATATTTTATAAGATTTTTTTCATATTCTTTATTTCTTATAGCTTTAAGTCCTCTTTCTGTCATAGGACTACCAACACTTCTACCTGTTACATGGCCATTAGAAATAGCTATAACGGAATGTTGTGGTGTCTTTATATCATGTAATACTACTTCACAATTACTTCCTAATGTTCTTGATATTCCTTCTACTAATGGAATCATATTTAATAATAAAGGATGTAATTTTTCATTATCCATCTCATCACCTCATCAATTTGCCACGATATTTACAAGTTTATTAGGTATTACTATAACTTTTCTTACTGATTTACCTTTAACAAATTCCTTTACCTTTTCACTTTTCAAAGCAATTTTTTCTAATTCTTCTTTTGAAACATCTGAAGATACCATTATTTTATCTCTTAACTTGCCATTAATTTGAATAACCACTTCTACTTCATCTTTTACTAAAGCTTTTTTGTCATATTTAAGCCACTTTATAGAATGTACACTTTCCGTATGTCCTATCATACTCCATAATTCCTCAGTTAAATAAGGTACAAATGGAGCTAATAAAACTATTATTGTCTCAATAGATTCTGCTAATAAAGCTTTTTTGGTATCATTACTTAAATTTTCTTTAAATTTATTAGTATCATTCACTAACTCCATTATACCGCTTATTGCAGTATTGAAATTAAATCTCTCATCTACATCTTCAGTTACTTTCTTAATAGTATTATGAATAGAATAATTAAACTCTTTATCTCTTTTATCTAGCTTTTTCATATCACTATTTTTATAATTTTTATAAATATCTCTAGTTTCATCTACTAATCTATAAACTCTATTTAAGAATCTATAACAACCTTCTACCCCCTGATCATTCCATTCTAAATCTCTTGCTGGAGGAGCTGCAAATAGAACAAATAGTCTTGCAGTATCTGCACCATAATTATTAACTATTTCCTCGGGGCTTACTACATTTCCTTTAGATTTAGACATTTTTGCTCCATCTTTTAATACCATTCCTTGAGTTAAAAGATCTTTAAATGGTTCATCAACTGGTGATAAGTCCATATCATATAATACTTTTGTAAAGAATCGAGCATAAAGTAAATGTAATATGGCATGCTCTACTCCTCCAATATATTGATCAACTTTCATCCAATATTTTGCCTTAGACTTATCAAATACTTCATCCTTGTTATTTGGATCTGTATATCTTAAGAAATACCAAGAAGAATCAACAAATGTATCCATTGTATCAGTCTCTCTTCTTGCCTTTTTACCGCACTTAGGACAATTAGTATGGACAAATTTTCCACTAGTTAACAAAGGAGACTCTCCTTTACCTGTAAATTCTACATCTGTAGGCAATAGTACAGGAAGACTATCTTCAGGTATTGGCACGATACCACAATCATCACAATATATCATTGGTATAGGTGTACCCCAATATCTTTGTCTTGAAATAAGCCAATCTCTTAATCTATAATTAACTGTTTTGTTTCCTATCTTTAAATCTTCTATATGCTTAATAATCTTAGATTTAACTTCATCACTAGATAAACCATTAAATTTATCAGAATTAATCATCACACCTTTATTTATATATGCCTCTGATAAATTTTTAATCTCTTTTCCATCCTCAGATATAACCTGTGTTATTTCTATATCATATTTTTTTGCAAACTCAAAGTCTCTTTGATCATGAGCAGGTACTGCCATTACTGCACCTGTTCCATAATCTATTAATACATAATTTGCTATATATATAGGTATTTCTTTTTTAGTCAAAGGATTTATTGCATATCTACCTATAAAAATACCTTCTTTTTCAACATCTGTAGATGTTCTATCTATATCTGACATAGTCTCAATTTTCTTTTTGAATTTTTGAACTTTTTCTTCATATTCAGTACCTTTTACTAATTCATCTACTAAATGATGTTCTGGAGCAAGTACCATATATGTTACACCATAGATAGTATCTGGACGTGTAGTAAATATATTAAGTTTTTCAGAAGAATCTTTTATTTCAAAATTCATTTCTGCTCCTTCACTTCTACCAATCCAATTTGTTTGCATAGATTTTACCTTTTCTGGCCATCCTTCAAGTTTATCCATATCATCTAATAATCTTTGAGCATAATCCGTAATTTTAAAATACCATTGATCTAATTCTTTTTTTCCTACTTCAGAATCACATCTCTCACACTTTCCATCTATTACTTGTTCATTAGCCAATACCGTTTCACAAGATGGACACCAATTAACTGCATAATTCTTCTTATAAGCTAATCCTTTATTATACATTTGAATAAATATCCACTGAGTCCATTTATAATAATCTGGTTGACATGTTGTAACCTCTCTGCTCCAATCATAACTCAATCCAATTCCCTTAAGCTGTTCTCTCATATCTTCAATATTCTCCAATGTCCACTTATTTGGATGAATACCATGTTTTATAGCAGCATTTTCAGCAGGTAATCCAAAAGAATCCCATCCCATAGGATGAAGTACATTATATCCCTGCATCCTTTTAAATCTAGCTACTACGTCTCCAATTGAATAATTCCTTACATGCCCCATATGAATTCTACCAGATGGATATGGAAACATCTCTAATTGATAATATTTCTTTTTATCATCTTCAAATGCCTTGAATACACTACTACTTTCCCATTTTTCTTGCCATTTTTTTTCGATTTTACTAAAATTATAAGCCATATTTTTCCTCCTTATTTCTATACTTTATTTACAAACAAAAAACTTCTCGTCCCTATCTATATAGATAGGGACGAGAAGTAACCCGCGGTACCACCCTAATTGGCAACATGCCCACTCAATAAGTCCTATAATGGGGACTAATCTATCTACTAAAGCAAGTTCAGTAATAAAATTTATCAGTTTCCACCAAACACTGACTCTCTATAAAAATTTTAATTACTTACTACTCTTTATATTACATATTTTACTACTTATATCATTACTAATTACTATAATTATATATATTAATCTACATAATTGTCAACATCAACTTTTTTCCCATCAATCCATAATCTTTCTAAATTATAGAATACTCTATCTTCCTTATGAAATATATGAACTATTATATCACCAAAATCTAATAATATCCATCTTCCAGATCTATGTCCTTCTTTAGATTTAAGTTCATAACCATTTTCGTACATTTTTTCATCAATTGCATCTGCTATTGCTATAGTCTGTCTTTCACTGTTTCCACTACAAATAACAAAAAAATCTGCAATACTTGTTATTTCTGACACTTCTATAACTTCTATATCTACAGCTCTTTTATCATCTGCTGTATCAATGATCAAAGATAACTTTTTATTGTCTGTCACTCCACGACCTCCTATTTTTATTCCTTAAAAGTATTAAACTATTTCTCGTACTAATAGTATTGGGATGTATTAATAATCCTTTATCAATTATATATTTTATAGTATTTTCCATAGAAACAATAATTGCCTCATCTATATCTTCAAAAGCTAATTTCCTAATATCTTCTATTCCATCAAAATCTCTTTCTGGCTCAATATAATCTGCTATAAAGATTACTTTCTCAAGTATACTCATATCTCTTCTTCCTGTAGTATGATATTTAATAGCATTTAATATATCTTCATCTACTATATCATATTTCTTTTTTGCTATTTCTGCTCCTAAATGACTATGTATCAAATGATGATTGTTTTTTGATATAATATCTAAGATTATACCAAACTCCTCTACCTTTTTCAATAACACATCTATATCTTTATATTTTCCACAATCATGTAAAAGAGCAGCTAATTCTACTTTTTTCTCGTCTATTCTATATACTAGCGCTAATCTTTTTGCAATATCTACTACTCTAAGAGTATGATTATATCTCTCTTTATCTATTTCTAATTTTAACTCTTTTTTAATATTTTCTATATCCATATTCTTTCCTCCGTCATTTATATATGTTTCTCTTATTGATGTAATCAATAACTGAATCAGGAACCATATATTTAATAGTTTTTCCACCCTTTAATCTATTTCTTATATCAGTAGAGGATATATCTAATGGTACAATAGATAATAAACTTATTTTCCTTTCATATTTCTCTTCTAATTTTTTTATTCTCGATAGTAGTTCTTCTACATCATATCTTGGTCTTGTAGTTGCAATAAAATTACATATATTCAGTAATTCTTGTGTATTCTTCCACGTTTCAATCTCTAAAATAGCATCTGCCCCAGTAATAAAATATATTTCTGATTCAGTATATTCCTCTCTTAATTGTTTTATTGTATCTATTGTATAACTTGTACCTTTTCTTTTAATCTCTATATCAGATACTAAAAAATCTTTATTTGAAATAGTAGCAAGTATTGTCATCATATATCTGTCTTCTGTAGAAGCTAAACTATCAATCTTCTTATGAGGTGGATTTCCAGTAGGTACAAAAAGTACCTTATTCAAATTAAACCTTTTTCTTATTTCTTCTGCCATTGCTAAATGACCTATATGAATAGGATTAAATGTACCACCCATAATCCCTAGTTTTTTTATTTCTTTCATAATTAACCTCCTATATATAATACAATTGTATTATATATCATATATTAGCAATATTAAAATAATAATTAAAAATCCTCCAGTCTTGGAGGATTAATTTTTTTCTACAAAAGATTTTAATTGATTTATTTCGTCAGCATTTGAAGATACGATATCATCAATATTTTCTTTCTCAAAATTTTTAAAATACATTTTACAATTTCCATCATTATCATCTTCATATCTTATACATTTGTATCCTTTTTCATATAATCGTTTTAATTTTTCTATATTATCCATTAATTCATCACCTTTTCAAAAAAAATTTTCAATAGATTTAATATAGTTATTTATCTTTATTTTCACCTCTTTTAAATTTTTTATTCGTTATTTAGGCAATTCTATAGTTTTATTATCTTCAGATTCTTTATATAATACAAATTTATTACCAATACTCTGTATAAATTCAGCGTCAGCTTTTTTAGAAACCTCATTTCCTACTTCTTTAGTATCAAGAAAACTATTATTTAAAACTTTTATTTTTATTAATTCTCTAGCTTCAAGTGCATTTTCCACTTGAGTAATAAAATTTTCTGTAACTCCATTCTTTCCAATTTGTAATATAGGATCAATTCCATGAGCTTCTTTTTTTAAAAAACTTCTTTGTTTACCTGTAAGCAATTATAACACTCCTTTCAATTTGTAAAATACATTGAAAATTAATCAAAAAATTCAAATTCATATCCGCATATATTTACTGAATCTTCTTCTGATATACCTAATTCTCTTAGTCGATCAATTATACCTAAATCTCTTAATCTTTTTTGAAAAAATCTAGAAGAATCTAAGTCATCAAGATTTGTTGAATCCATTAATTTCTCAATTACTGGACCTTCCACAAAATATTCATTTCCTTCTTTTCTTACAACTATTTTTTTATTCTCGTTTTTAAATTCATATAGTTTTATATCATTTTCTATTTGAATAATTGGTTCTACTTCTCCTATTTCTTTAAGTTTTTCTTCTATCTTATAAATTAACTTCTTAACCCCTTCCTGAGTTGCCGCAGATATTTTATATACTTCATAACCTAAACTTTCAATTTCTTCTTTAAATATTTTATAATTCTTCTCAGAGTTAGGCAAATCAATTTTATTTGCTACAATTATCTGCTTTCTAGATGCTAATTTTTCATTATATAATTGTAATTCTTTATTTATTCTATGAAAATCTTCAATAGGATCTCTACCCTCTTGACCTGATATATCTACTACATGAACTAATAACCTCGTTCTCTCTATATGTCTTAAAAAATCATGCCCTAATCCAGTACCACTATGAGCACCTTCTATCAATCCTGGAATATCTGCCATTACAAAACTATCCCCTTCTCTGACTCTAACTACCCCTAAATTAGGATTTATTGTAGTAAAATGATAGTTTGCTATTTTAGGTTTAGCTGAAGATACAATAGACAATAATGTAGATTTCCCTACATTAGGAAAGCCCAAAAGACCTACATCTGCTAATAATTTTAACTCTAATATAATCCATCTTTCTTGTCCCTTTTCTCCACCCTCAGCAAATCTTGGTGCTTGTCTAGTAGAGGTAGCAAATTTTGCATTTCCTTTACCTCCTCTTCCTCCTTTAGCAACTATAAACTCATCATCTTCACTCGTTAAATCAGCAATTATTTTTCCCGATTCTTCATCTTTAATAATAGTTCCTGGTGGAACTCTTATTATTAAGTCCTCTCCAGCTTTCCCATATTGTCTTTTAGATCTTCCATTTTCTCCGGCTTTAGCCTTAAAATGTTTTTTATATCGCAAATCCATTAAAGTTCTTAATCCTTCATCAACTCTAAGAATTACATTACCTCCATGACCACCATCTCCTCCAGCTGGACCTCCAGAAGGTTCATATTTCTCTCTTCTCCATGCAACAGCTCCATGGCCTCCATTTCCACCTTTAACAAAGATTTTAGCTTTATCTATAAACATTCTTATCATCCTCATTTTATTAATATTTTAATATATAAAATACTAACTACTATAAATTTTTATTTATTATTTCCTTTTTTCATTAATTTACCCTTATAAAATACTATATGTATCTTTTCCCTCAAATTTCGAGTAAATAGATTGTGCCACTAAAAAGAAAGACCTACCTAAGTAGGTAGGTCTTATTCAGCAACAGCATCTTTTGGATGAACACTTACTTGTTTTCTATTTTTGCCTTTTCTTTCAAATTTAACTACTCCATCTATAGTAGCAAATAAAGTATCATCTCCACCTTTTTTAACATTATATCCTGGGTGGATTTTTGTTCCTCTTTGTCTTACTAAAATATTTCCAGACAATACATTTTGTCCATCAGCTCTTTTAACACCAAGTCTTTTTGACTCACTGTCACGACCGTTTTTAGAACTACCTACCCCTTTTTTGTGGGCAAATAACTGTAAATTCATAATTAACATCCCTTTACACCTCCCTATACCTAAGGGTTATATAATTTGGATAAGCTTCCATAGTATTTTTTATTCCTACTAATATAGTTTGTAAAACTATCTGAGATTTACTCCATTTTTCTTCATCAACATCTTCTGGTAATATTACATCAATATGTCCTTCTCTTATAGTATAATTTATAGACATATCACATACTTTAATTAAAGATATTACTCCCGTTTGTGCTAAAACCGATACAGCTGCACAAACTATATCTTTACCATATTCATCATAGCCTGTATGTCCATCTACTATATATCTAGTTATATCACCATTATCATTTTTAAAAAATTCAACTTTAGTCATTATAAATCACTATCCATTGATTTTTTCAATCTTCACTTTTGTATAAGGTTGACGATGTCCTTGTTTTCTTCTATAATCCTTCTTGGCTTTATATTTATAAACAATTATTTTCTTTCCTTTACCTTGTTCAACTATAGATCCATCTACAGTTACATCTCCAATGAAAGGATTTCCTACTTTTACATCACCATTATCAGATACTAATAATACCTTGTCAAAATTAACACTGTCACCTTCATTTCCAGCAATTTTTTCAATGAATAAAGTATCTCCTTCTTGAACTCTATATTGCTTTCCTCCAGTTTCAATTACTGCATACATAACTACACCTCCTCAATCCAGTCTCGCCAATGACAGGTACTTTACGTTTTAAACCTGACCTGAGCGGCTACCTACAGAACATTATTTTATCAAATAGAAATATATTTGTCAATAAATTAATGTAAACAATCTAATGTTTTTTCTAAGTCTACAATCCTACCCATTTTTTTATTAATAAGATCATCTATTTTTATATTCTCATTTTCAACCATATAAATTTTTATATTATAATCCTTCTCTATAGATTTAATAGTTTCTTCATGATTCTCTATTATCTCTTTAAGTTTACAAGAATTCAATTCAAAAACTACCCCTTCTACTAATGTATGCATACTTATTCTCTTAACTTCTTTTTCAATTTTATTTAATAAATAATTAATAGATTTTATTTTAGATGTTCCATTACAACAAGGACACTTAGAAAGCAATCTAGATGAAAGCTTATTTCCACTCTTTTTTCTAGTCATTTCTAACAAACCTAATTGAGTAATACCTAAAACTGTTGTTTTAATTCTATCTTTTTTTAATTCAGTTTTGAATATTTCTAAAAGCTTTAATTCATCATCTTTATTTACCATATCAATAAAATCAATAATAATTATTCCACCAATATTCCTCAATCTTAATTGTTTGGCAATCTCTTTTGCTGCCTCAATATTAGTTTTATATACTGTATCCTTAAGATTAATACTGCCAACAAATTTACCTGTATTAACATCAATTGATGTTAATGCTTCAGTTTCATCAATAATTATATATCCTCCACTTTTAAGACATACTTTTTTCTCTAAAGCATTATTAATCTTTGAATCAATACCTGATATTTTAAATAAATCATTATCCTCATCATAATAATGAATTCTCGATTTGAGATTAGGAGATATAAAATCAGATGATTTCATTAGTTCATCATATTTATTTTTATCATTAATATAAATTCTATCAATCTTTTTAGTAAATATGTCTCTAATTATACGCCCTAATAAATCTAAATCTTTATAAATAATACAAGGAGCTTTGGCAATATTCTCATCTTTTATTATTTTAGAATATATATCCATTAGGTATTCTATATCTTGTTTTAAGTCTTCTTCACTCTTATCCTTAGATGCTGTTCTCAATATCAATCCCATTTCCTCAGGCTTTATAGAATTAGACATTTCTTTTAATCTTTCTCTTTCTTCTTCATTATTAATTTTTCTAGATATTCCAATATATTCATTACAAGGCATCAATACTAAATATTTTCCTGGTAAGGTTATATGAGTAGTAATCCTTGCTCCTTTAGTAGCATAAGGTTCTTTTACAACTTGTACTACCAATTCTTGACCTTGTTTAACAAAATCTTTTATTGATAAACTTTTATAATTAATATTTTCATCAAACATTGATTTTGGAACAGCATCTCTTATATATAAAAAAGCATTTTTCTCCATACCAATATTAACAAATGCTGCTTGCATTCCAGGTAATACGTTTACTACTTTCCCTTTATATATATTGCCTTGTATTTTTTTATTTTCTTTTTCTTCATGAAATATCTCTACCAATTCGCCATCTTCTATAACTGCGACTCTATTTTCATAAAGTCCTATATCTATTAAAATTTCATTCATCTAATCTCTCCTTAAAAGGATTATTAATTATAGAACTTCCCTTTTTCCATCTTTTTCTCTAAATAATTCTAGCCTATGGATTTTATATTCTTCATCATTAATATCTAATCCTTCTTTTTTAAAAGACTTTATTAAATCTTCAGGTTTCAAATTTCCACTACTTCCTGTTTTTAATAAGGTTTTTAATATAAGTTTATTATCTTCTAATAACATAAGCTCAATCTTATTTATTTTTTTTCTTATATTAATCTCTTTTGTAACAAATTTACCCTTTTTCTTTTTTTTCTTTAAAATTAATAATTCATCTTTGTCAAGAAAATCATTTAGAAAATCTAATATATTTTCTTTTTCCACCTCATTTAATAATTTTAATTCTATTAAATAACTAGACCATTCTATTATAGCCATTAATGATTTAATTTCTTCAGTATAATAAGCTCTTAAAATTTTAATTCCTTCTGGTAACACATTATTCATATTTTCTATAAAGTCTTCTGGTTTAATCTTCTCTATAAGTTCAATGTCCATATATTCTCCATCACTAGTCGTCCCTAATGCCAATGCAGTTGCAAAAGAAAATTTAGGTTTGGGATTATAGCCTTGAGAATATTCTACTGGTACATTTGCTCTTCTAAGGGCCCTTTGAAATAATCTCATAAGGTCTAAATGTGAGATATATCTAATTAAAGAACTTTTTTTAAATTTTACTCTTAATCTTGCCATTAACATATACCCCCTTTAAAATCTCTTGTTATTCCACATCCACTACAGCTTACTGCACAATTAGGGGTTAATTTACCTTCCTTAGCCTTCTCATTTTCTTTTATTAAAAATTGTTTTGTTACACCTATATTGATAAAATCCCATGGTAATACTTCCTCATAATTTCTTTCTCTATTAGCATAAAAACGAGGATCTACATTTTCTTTTTTAAAAGCTTTCATCCAAACATCATATTTAAATTGGTCTCTCCATCCATCAAATTTAGCTCCATTTTTAAATGCTTCTATCAGCACTTTTGAAACTCTTCTATCTCCTCTTGCAAAAACAGCTTCTAGAAAACTTACTTTCGCATCATGTGTATTATAAGTTATTTTTCTATCTTTTATTATATCCTTAAGATATTCTTGTTTTTTTCTAAATTCCTCTATAGTATTTTGTGGGTGCCATTGAAAAGGTGTAAAAGCCTTAGGAACAAAACAAGAAGCACTTATTGTTATCTTTAAACTGCCTTTCATTTTTTCCTTAGGAAGGCTAAAAAATTCTTCCTTTACCTTATATCCTAAATCTTTAATTCCATATAAATCCTTTTCAGTTTCTGTAGGTAATCCTATCATAAAATATAGTTTAACTGTAGACCAACCCATATTAAAAGCATCTCTAACTGCTTTAACTAAATCTTCTTCATTTATACCCTTATTTATAACATCTCTAAGTCTTTGACTACCTGCTTCTGGAGCAAATGTTAATCCTGTTTTTCTAATTTTTTGTATTTCTTTAATCATATCTAATGAAAAAGAGTCTAATCTTAATGACGGTAATGACAATCCAATTTTTTGATCTTTATATTCATCTATCAATGAAGTAACTAAAGTTTCCAATTGAGAATAATCACTAGTACTTAATGAAGAAATAGATATCTCTTCATGTCCTGTTGCTTTAATCAATTGTTTAGCCAATGAAAGTAAATGATTCACACTTCTTTCTCTAACTGGTCTATAAATCATACCTGCTTGACAGAATCTACATCCTCTAATACATCCTCTAAATATTTCTAAAATTACTCTGTCATGTACTGTTTCTATATAAGGTACTATCATTTTATTTGGAAAATAAGTTTCATCTAGATCTTCCTGTATTACCTTTTTTATTTTTCTAGGATAATTATCCTTTAATGGAATCATTTCTCTAATGGTATTGTCTTCATTATAGGTAATCTTATAAAATGAAGGTATATATATACCAGGTATATTTACTATTGATTCTAAAAACGCTTTTCTTGATACTCCTTCTTCTTTGCTTTTTATATATTCATTCATCACTTTAAGAATAGTTTCCTCTGCTTCTCCTATAACAAAAAAATCTATAATATCAGCAAGAGGTTCAGGATTATATGCACAAGGTCCTCCTGCGATAATGAAAGGATCGCCTTCTTCTCTATTAGAAGATTCTAAAGGTATATTAGATAAATCTAACATATTTAAAATATTAGTATAGCTCATTTCATACTGTAATGTGAATCCAACAAAATCAAATTCATTAATTGGAGTTTTTGTTTCTAAAGAATATAAAGGTATATTATTATCCCGCATTTGTTTTTCCATATCAACCCACGGAGCAAAAACTCTTTCGCAATAAAAATCATCTTGTTCATTTAATAAATTATATAAAATATGAAGTCCTAAATGACTCATACCAACATCATAAATATCTGGAAATGCAAATGCAAAAGTAGCCTTCATATTTGATTTATTCTTAATATAAATATTTTGTTCATGTCCTATATATCTAGCAGGTTTTTCTACATTCATTAGGACTTTATCTAATGTTTCTTGACTAATCATCTTAACCATCCTTCGTATTAATTTTCCTAGTATTTTTTTCATTAAATAATAACATTTCTATATTTCCATTACTTCCATACTCTATTATACCATTAAAAAATTTTTCTTCAGTGATTCTCCCTAAAAAATCTCCATTTTTATTTATAACAAATATAATATTATATCGATGAGGTAATATTATATTCAAAATTGATTTTAAATTTGCACCTTCTAAAGCTATTAAAAAATGTGTTTTCATAATCTTATTCTTTTTAAGCAAAATTTTTTTTCTGGTAATACTTTGAGTTAAAACATAAGCTGCCATTTCTTTTTCAACTCTGGCAGCTTTAAATAAATATACTACTAATAAAACTAGAACTATCACTTCAAAGATATCTTTAGTAAAGAATAACCCTATAAAAAATAATAGGGTTAAACTTATTTTACTAATATTATTTATATGCTTAATAGAAAATTTTAATCCTCCTTGCATATATAATATTCCTCTAATAATTCTACCTCCATCAAGAGGTAAAATAGGTAATATATTAATGGTAAATAATAATGCATTAATTTCAATAAAAAAATCAATGATTTGACTCTCAGGATATATGTAAATTAATATATATGATAATATTAGTAAAATCAAATTAGTCATAGGTCCCGCTAAACTTATGATTATTTCTTTGATTGGATCTATCCCTAAATTATACTCAAATTTTATCATTGCTCCAAAATGAAAAATATTTATTTCTTTAACTTTTACTTTATTAATTAAAGCAATTATTAGATGACTAATTTCATGTATCAATAATATAAAAAATATAATAATGAATTCATATATATATCCACTAAAATATATCATTACTAACAATGGTAGTAAAGTTAGACTTAAATTTATATTTGTATTTTTTATTGATAGTATTTTCATTCTTCACCTTCCAATCAAATAAGCAATATATCCTCATTAATAAATTTCAAATCATCTAATGGATCAATTGACTCATCTTCTTTATATACTTCAATTCTAAAATTATTTTTATCATCTCCATTCTTTAATTTACCAATTTCTTCACCCTTATTAACTTTATCCTCTGCTTCTTTATACATTGATTCAAATCCAAAATACTTAACTAAATAATCTTCATGTTTAATAACCATGAAATTACCATATCTATTATCTGTTCCTGTTTCTACCACACTTCCCTCATACATTGCCTTTACATAATCTTTATCAGTAATAACATCTATCCCATTATTAAAAACTTTTACATTATCTGACTTCTTATATTCTCCATAATCTCTATACAATGTTCCAGAAACCGGAAAAACATAATCTTTATCTATATCTTCACTATTAAAAGTTTTATTTAATACTTCTATTTCTTTTATTTTATTGAAAATAAATATCCCATCAGATTTTATACTTCTATCCTTTTGTATATTGTTCCTCATAATTTCTATAGTTTCATTTGTACTATCAATATTAAATAATTTAATAATAATTATAATAATGATAACTAAAATACACACAAGAGTCTGTATAAACATTTTCCTATAATATTTCTTTTTAGATTTATCTGTCCTATAATATCTAGGTCTATTTCTATTAAGAATTTTGTTCTTCATATTTATCCCCTACCTTATATTCTTTATCATTACTATAAATATTTAAATATTTATATATTTATTACTAATTAAATATATAAATATTATATACGGAATATCTCCTTAAAATAAAAAACTAGCTTAGTTATCCTTTGATAAAAAAGCTAGTTTCATATAATAAAAAACAGTCTAATATCAATCAGACTGTTTTACTACATTTCTCCAAGATAAATATCCTCTTTCCATTCCCTTAATAAGTAATTCTGCACTCCCAATATTACTTGCTAAAGGTATGTTATGAACATCACATAACCTCATTAAAGCTAAAACATCAGGCTCATGAGGTTGAGCTGTTAAAGGATCTCTTAAAAATATAACCATATCCATCATATCATCTGCAATCATAGCACCCATTTGCTGATCTCCTCCTAAAGGACCAGATTTAAATCTATGAATTTTCAGATCTGTTGCTTCTTGAATTCTAGAACCGGTAGTTCCAGTTGCGAAAAGATTGTGTTTCTCAAGTATCTTTTCATAAGCAATTGAAAAATTAACAATATCTTTCTTCTTTTTATCATGAGCAATTAAAGCTATATTCATAAAGTATCTCCTTATTCAATTCCTTTATCTTTCATTTTCAATATAGGTATATTAGCAACTAAAGCAGGTATGGGTGTATTATCAGACTCTCTCCTAGTTCTAGTAAATTGTATGTCTAATCCTTCTTCATCTACTTCCATATAATCAGAAATCACATTTATAATATCTCCTTTTACCATTTCTAAAAACTTTGGAGAAACATTTGTTCTGTCATGAATTAATACCAATTTAAGTCTATCTTTAGCAACGCTCTTACTTTTATTATTACTTTTATTAAAAATTTTAAACAAATCCAATCTTTTTCCCCCTCCCTATTATTTTCCAAAAAATATTTTTTTTAGTTTGCTAAATACATTCTCATCAACATCTAAATTCAATAATGGGACTTCTTCACCTTGGATGCGTTTTGATATATTTCTATAAGCTTGTCCAGCTAAAGCTTTATCATTAGTTACAACTGGCTCACCCTTATTAGATGATATAACTATGGATTCATCATCAGGAACAATTCCTAATAAATCAATAGCCAGTATATCTATCATATCATCTATATTCATCATATCACCTTTTTTAACCATATCATGTCTTATTCTATTTATTATTAATTTAGGTTCATAAAGACCTTTAGCTTCTAATAAACCTATAATTCTATCAGCATCTCTAACAGCTGAAATTTCAGGTGTAGTTACTACAATTGACTTATCAGCTCCCGCTATGGCATTCTGAAAACCTTGTTCAATTCCAGCAGGACAATCTATTATTACATAATCAAAGCTTTTCTTCAATTCTTCAGTTAAATCTTGCATCTGTTTAGGAGATACAGCTGTTTTATCCTTTGTTTGAGCTGCTGGAAGAAGATATAAACCTTCATATCTTTTATCTTTTATTAAACCCTGTTTTAATCTACATACTCCTTCTACTACGTCAACAATATCATAAACTATTCTATTTTCTAACCCCATAACAACATCTAAATTTCTTAATCCAATATCAGCATCTACCACTACTACTTTTTTTCCTAGCATCGCTAATCCAGTTCCTACATTTGCTGATGTTGTTGTTTTACCAACTCCGCCTTTTCCTGATGTAATTACAATAACTTCACTCATATATTTGCCTCCATTCAATAATTTATTTTTTTTGTAAGTATGGTTCTATTATAACTGTATCATCTTTTATTCTTGCTATTTCCGGCCATTTAGCCTCTGATATGTCCCCGTCAGGACTTCGAGCAATAATATCTGCTATTCTTAATTGAGTAGGCTTCATATTAAAAGCAGCAACAATAGCATCTTTATTCCCATCACTTCCTGCATGAGCAATACCTCTTAATGAGCCCATAACTATTATATTACCTTTAGCCACTATTACAGAACCGGGATTAGTATCCCCTAAAATTACAATATTCCCCTCAAATTCTTCCCTCTGACCTGATCGCAATGTATATCTTATAAATTTTGTATTTCCTACATTTATACCATTAAAAGGTAAATTTAATTTATTCTCTTCTTTTACTTCCTTCTCTATTTTTCCATTAATTATTTCTACTTCTATTCCAAAATCTTTAATAATATCTATTAAAATATCTACTTCTTCCTTATTAAGTTGTCCACCTTTAATATCAACAACCTTAGATCCTTGAAAAAAATCTTTAGTATTTTCTAATTTATCAATTAATACTTTCTTTATATCATTAAAATCTCCTTCTTTTATTTTTATATAAATTCCATTCTTATTTCCTTTAAAATTTATTTTATCATGGTTCATAAATTTACCTCCAAAAAATTCTTCCTCCATTTTAATATTCTCTATTTTTTCTTTAAATCCTTCAAGATATTATAAAAAAATAAATTAGCGAAATAGGACTATCTCACTAATTTATTTTCAACATCCATTTCATCTATTTCTTGATTCACCCCAAGATATTTAGCTATTATATCTCGAACGACAGGAGCAGCATTACCTCCACTACCACCTTGAAATATTACCGTTGCTACGGCTATTTGTGGATCATCATACGGAGCAAATCCTACAAACCAAGCAAAATTATCATAATCACCCCAAGCTTCAGCCGTACCAGTTTTTCCTCCAACCTTTACTGGTAAATTAGAAAAAATTTTACTAACAGATCCCTCTGTTGTCACTCTAAGCATACCTTCTTTTACATAATCAAGATATTTATAATCTTTTAATTCTATTCTTTCAACCTTTTTATTATTTTTATAATCTATTTCTCTACCTTCATAATCAGTAATTCCATCTATAAGAGTAAGTTCTCTTTTATATCCTCCATTAGCTATAGTCGCTACCACATTAGCCATTTGTAATGGAGTATAAGAATTTTCCCCTTGTCCAATAGAAATGGAAAAGGCATCTGTTAATCTAAAACCTGCTTCACGAAAATAAGTATAATATAAATAATCCTTTATTGAACTCACTTGACTCTCTTCAATATTAAGATTATTTAAACCTTCTACAACTTCAGAAACAGACATTTTTTCGTCTTGATTAGCCCAATCAGCAAATATTTCTATTAGTTCATCTAAATCTTCATCGGTAACTTCTTTACCTTCAATCAAATTTTCTCCTTTACCTTTTAAAAAGGTTTTTAATGCCATATTAGCAACTGCAATTTTATCTCCTTCATTTGGTATAGTTCCTGATTTTTCTTCTGGAATTTCAATCCCTGTTTTTTCATCTAAACCAAATTTTCGTGACATATTTTGCATGTCTTCTATACTAACATTAAGACCTAACTCTTCACCAGTTCTTAAATTTTTTCCTGCTGCCAATGTGTAATAATAATAGTTACAGGAAACTTCCAATGCCTTAAATAAATCCGTTGGCCCATGGATTCCACCATAATCATTCCAATACCAACATCCAAAACTTTTTCCTCCATACATAATATATCCTAAAGAATTTATCTTTGTATAAGGATTTAATCCATTCTCTAGTCCAGCTAAAGAAGTAATTAATTTAAAGGTTGACCCTGGTGGAATTGCACTTCTTGCAGCTAAATTATTAAGAGGTCTTGCTGCCAAATTATCATTTTCATTTTCTGGTTTCAAATTCTCATAATCCTCTGTAGATATTCCAGTAGCAAATAAATTTGGATCATAAGATGGATAATTAGCCATAGCTAGTATCTCTCCAGTGTTAACATCTATAGCTACAGCAGCTCCAGAATTTGCGTTTTTTCGAAGAGGATTGGCTGAAAATTTATAATCTCCCCACTCACTTTCATAAGTGCCTGCCACCGGAAGCTTTTTAATAGTTTCTTCCAAAGCCTCTTCTGCCACTTTTTGTAGTTCAGAGTCTATGGTAAGACGAATATCATTTCCTGGAACAGGAGATTCACCTTCAATAGTTTTATGAATATTTCCATAAGCATCTACTTCTAAAGTTTTAAATCCATCCTCTCCATCTAAATACCTTTCAAATTGCTTTTCTATACCAGTTTTTCCTATAATATCATTTCTAGAATATCCTAATTCATCTATATATTTTTCAATCTCTGATTCTTGAGATATTTTACCTAAATATCCCAAAACATGAGCAGCTGTTTCTCCCAATGGATAATATCTCATGGGTTCAATAGATGTCTTTACACCTGGAAGATCTCTACTTTGCTCTCTTATCATTGCTACTGTTTCATCTTTAACATTATAAGCTATATTTATCGGTTCATAAGCTCTATATCCTTGTTTATTAAGAGTATCTATAATTAGTAATATAAATCTTTTCTCAAATACAGATAATTTTTCTGAATTATTTTTTGATAATTTATCTACCTCATACTTTTTTACCAATTTATCAAAAACATCTTTAGCATTATTATACTTTTTTATATTCTTGCCTTTTATCCACGTATTCTTATCTATTAAAAATGTATATTCCCATTTACTAGTAGAAATTTTAGGATTTATATAATTTAATAAAAAGCTTTGAGAATAACCCTTTATATCTTTTGAAGTAATAAATTTGCCAAATATAGTCTTTGATATTGAATCATTCTTTACTTCATCTGAATTTTTAATCTTTTTATCTTCAATAAAATGAGTCTTTACAAATATTTCTAATGCAATGTCTGCAGAAAAATTCTTATCTAGATTATATTTAGTTAAAAACTCATTTCCTTTTTTATCGTCAGTATATTTAAATATATCTCCTTTTTCAGGTGAATATACAATAGGGATATTTATATTATTAGTTTTTAAGTAGTCTATTAACTTTTCACCTACGGTTACAGCATCTTCACCTTCATCAGTATTTGAAAACATAAAATTTTTAAATTCTTTATATGTGATAAGAGCGACAAAATCTTCCTTTGCTGTTGTTTCCAAATCAATCGTAGGATATAATAATGGATAATTTTCTCTCATACGTTTTGAAAGCTTCAATTTTTCTTGCTCAGACATACTTTTCTTAGATTCACCATATAGTTCTAAATGATCTTCTTCTGATAAATCATCATCAAATTCAGTTAATAAATCTGTTTCTATTTCTGATATAAGCATCTTCTTCATATCTCTATGCTCAATATCAAAAGAAAACTGATAATCTATTAATTTAAAATCATTCATTAATCCTTTCTCATCCAATAATTCATAAGCATATTTAGAAACTATAGGATGATTTATAAGAGCATTGATTCTTTTCGTATCATCTAATAATAATTTTAAAATATCTGATTTTGGATTATTACCATTTGATAAATCATGTTTACTCTTCCAAGACTCTATATCTTCTCCTTCTTTATACTCATAAGTCACATTGTCTCCACTATAATCTACCTTAATTGGTATTTTTACAATTTCTTTGCTTTCTCCTATTATAGATAAAGCTCTATTCGCTACAGAAAATCTATATTCATTATAATTAGTAATATGTTCATAAGTTTTATCTAATAAATCATCTAATAATTTATTTTTTATTAATAAATCTGTTATTTCATCATTAACATTTCCATTACTACTTAATAACTTTTCATCGTTTTTATAATCAATTGTATTTAATACTATTGGGAAATCGTCCACATAAGCTTCTCCTTGCCTTTCAAGAAGAGACATAATCTTTAGACTAGTTAACTTCCTATTATCTTCATCTAATTCATCCTTCATAATTTGAACCGTATTACTAGTTATATTTTCAGCTAATACCCTACCATAAGTATCAGTTATTAATCCTCTTGGAGCAGAAGTAGGAATATTTTTCACTTTAGTAGTATCTGCTTTTAATCTATATTCTTCCCCTTGAATAATTGTAATCTCAGCTAATTTAAATATCATAAGTGAAAAAATGACAGTTGTTATAATTATAAATATAGTATATCTATCTTTTAGTTTATTTAAAAATTTTTTCACTCTCTTCAGTCCTTTCTGCTAAACTTTAAACTAGGAGACACGAACAATCCTTTTACTATTCTAAATAAAAATATTGCTAAAATACTATTATATATAGCTTCTACTATAGTTATTTCTTTTAACATTTGAATGAAAGTTATATTTGCTGATGAAAAATAATAAATGAAAAAAAATAAAATATTTGTACATATCGTAGTTATAAAGGTAAGTAAAAAAGAAGCAATAGAATTATCTTTTGATATAGCAGAATTTGCCATCCCAATAAGATATCCAACAAAAAAATATATAAGTCCATGTATACCTATAACATTTCCAAACAATATATCCTGTATCATGCCTATAATCAACCCTACTATTCCTCCAACTTTCTTATTTGTAAATAGTGCTATCAATATAATAAGTATTAAATTGGTATTAGGCATTATATCAAATATTGCTATATACTGATATATTGTAGATTGTAAAATAAAACTTGCTATAAATAAAGCAACTATGTTAAATATCTTCAATTTTAAATCTCCTTTTAATCATTCTTTATAATAAATAAACTACTTACCTTTTGAAAATCCACTGCGGGTTTTACAGTGATTTCCTTTTTTAACTCTTCTTCTTTCATCTTTACATCTATTACTTCTCCAATATATAAACCTGGCATAAATACTTCTCCCATACCTGAAGTAACTAACTTGTCTCCTTTCACAACTTCGGCATCTATATCAAATAAAAAACCTGTCATGGTCTCATCTATATTACCATTTATAACACCAAAGTCTTGTGTTCTTACTATCTTATAACTAACATTACTACTATTGTCAATTATAGGTAACACTTTAGACCAATTATCTCCTACTTCTATAACTATACCAACTAATCCCTCTTCAACAACGCCTTTATCCGTCTCTACTGCTTCAATCACTAGAGAATCTTTAGTTACTCCATCTTTAGATCCTTTATTAATTATAAAATTATTGAACCAGTTTTCAGGATCTTTAGAGATAATTTTAGTATCAATAATATCATATTCTGTATCTTCTCTTAAAATCATTTCATTCTTAAGATAATCTGTCCTAGATATTATATCAGACATTTCTAAATTTTCTTTTCTAAGTACTTTAATTTCTTCTTCCAATTGAGCATTCTTATCTTTTAAGCTTACATACTCTTTTATATTAGAAATCTTATCGTCTACAGCATCTCCAACACGATAAAACACTCCTTGAACAGGAGTTATAATATTACCAATGATATTTTCTATTTTACTAATTTTTTCCCGATCCTTTGCAGTTATTCCAATAGTTACAAGTAGAATGATAGTAACTATAGTTACTATCATTCTACCACCATATTTCCTAAATATAGACATTTATACCACCAACTTATTTTCTTTTTGAACTAGTTGAAACTCTTTTTAATATATCAATATCTTCAACAGCCTTTCCCGTTCCTAACACTACACAATCCAATGGCTCTTCTGCTATATTAACTGGCATACCTGTTTCTTCTTTAACTAATCTATCTAATCCATCAAGTAATGCTCCTCCCCCAGTTAACATAATCCCTTTATCCATAATATCTGCTGCAAGTTCTGGTGGAGTTTTTTCTAAAGTATACTTTATAGCTTCCATAATATTTGATACTGGTTCTCTTAATGCACTCTGTATTTCTTTAGCAGTTATTTCTATAACCTTTGGTAATCCCAATACTAAATCTCTACCACGAATTTTCATCTTCGAATCTATGGATAAACTCCCTTTTCCTGCATTTCTTAACATTGCAGAACCTATATTAATTTTTATTTCTTCACCAGTTCTTTCACCAATCATTAAATTATACTGTTTTTTTATAAATTGCACTATTGATTCATCTAATTCATCTCCACCTACTCTAATGGATTTGCTTGTTACAATACCACCTAAAGAAATTATTGCGACTTCAGTAGTTCCTCCACCAATATCTACAACCATACTTCCCGTTGGTTCTTGAACGGGTAAATTAGCTCCTATTGCTGCTGCCATTGGCTCTTCTATAAGAAATGCTTCTCTTGCACCAGCTTGCTCTGCAGCTTCTTCTACAGCTTTACTTTCAACTTCAGTAACACCTGAAGGTACACATATTACAACCCTAGGTTGAGAAAGTAAACTTTTTCTTGGATATGCTTTTTTTAAGAAATATTCAATCATACTCTTTGTTACATTAAAATCTGCGATTACTCCATCTTTCATCGGTCTAATCGCTACTATATTACCAGGTGTTCTACCTATCATTCTTTTAGCCTCAGAACCAACAGCTAATACCTCATTTGATTTAGTTTGAATAGCAACTACTGATGGCTCTCTAACTACTATACCTTTCCCTTTAATAAAAACTAATGTATTAGCTGTACCTAAATCTATCCCCATATCTTTTGAAAATGCATTGAAAACTCCCATTATCTTTTGCTCCTTCCTATATTATCTAGATTATATCCTCTTCTTTTAAACTTACATATTTTTTATTTCCTACTATAATATGATCTAATACCCGTATACCTATGATTTGTCCAGCTTCAATTAATCTTCTAGTAATATTTATATCTTCCATACTAGGTTTAGGGTCTCCACTTGGATGATTGTGTACCAAAATTATAGATGCACTACTTCTTCTTATTGCTCTATTAAACACTTCTCTTGGATGCACAATTGATGAGTTTAAACTCCCAACAGATATATCTTCATAGCATATTACATTGTTTTTAGTATCTAACATTATTGTTCTAAAAAATTCTTTTTTATAATCCTTCATCTCTTCCATCATAAAATCACTTATATCTTTAGGAGAACTAATCTTCTTAGGTTTAATTATATCTATTGAACTTATCCTCTTTCCTAATTCTACTGCAGCTAAAATTTGAGCTGCTTTACATTTACCTATCCCTTGAAGTTTAGTTAGTTCTTCTAAAGTCGAATCTTTTAAAAATTGAAGACTATCTTTATCTAAACCTAAAACTCTTCTAGATAAATCAATGGCTGATTCTTTTCTATTTCCTGTTCTAATTATTATAGCTAATAATTCTGTATTGGATAACTCTTTTGGACCTTTCTCATATAATTTTTCTCTAGGTCTTTCATCTGATGGTAACTCTTTGATAGTATAATTTGCTTTCCTTTTCATTTTTCCTCCAATTACATTAAACTAATTTGAAAATATTTTTTTAAAAGAACATCTAATTTAACTATCGGTAATCCAACAACATTAGAATAGGAGCCATTAATGCTCTCAACAAATAACTCCCCTTTATCCTGTATACCATAACCTCCTGCTTTATCAACATATTCTGAAATAGAAATATATTTTTCAATCATTTCATCATCAAGTTTTCTAAATTTAACTTCGGTTTTATAATAATCAACAATTTTTTCATTTGTATTAGCTCTTATGATAGCAATACCTGTATAAACTGAATGAGTTTGTCCACTTAATTTTTTCAAAATCTCTTTTGCCTCTACTTCATTTTTCGGTTTCCCAATAATTTCACCATTTAAATACACTATTGTATCAGCTGCAATAATTATATTATTGGAATCAATCTTTTTAGATACATCTATTGCCTTTTGAAAAGCTAAAGACATTACAGTAGCTTCAGGAAATTTATTTTCATTAATATTTTCTGCTATATCACTAACAATAGTATCAAAAAACATATTATATTTCTTTAACATATTCCTTCTTCTAGAAGATGATGAAGCTAAAATAATTTTTTCCATTAAATCACCTGCAAATCACTATAATGTTAAATCAAAATATATACAAATAATATTCTAATCTGTTACCTTAGAATATTAAAGTACATATTTACACATATAAAGTTTACCATTTCAATGATATATTTACAAGTAACAATTTGTGTAAATAATTTTAATGTGAACAAAAATATTCAATTAGATTCTAGTTTATTATATAATTTCTAATAAAATAACTATTTGACAAATGGTTATTTATTTTATATGTTAAGAAAGGGTATTATCGATCATTTTATATTATCAACTAATTTAACAATTTAAAGAAAAGTTCTCAAACTACATAAAATTTTTATAAGGAGGATTAATAAGTTGGAAATAAAAACTAAAAACATTGTTTTAAGCGGACTATTATTAGCATTAGGAATAATAATACCATCTATATTTCATTTCACAGGAATAAATGGCTCTATATTTTCTCCTATGCATATAACAGTATTACTAAGTGGATTTATTTTAGGACCTATTCTAGGATTAATAATAGGAATACTAACTCCTATTTTAAATTTTTTAATATTAGGAATGCCTCCTATATTCATACTTTGGATTATGATTGTTGAATTAGGTATATATGGACTAGCTTCTGGAATATTATATAAAAAAATAAAATTAAGTATTTACCCAAGTTTAATTTGTTCAATGATTATAGGTAGACTAGGTTCCGGTATATGGTCATTTATATTAGTAAACTTATTAGGTCTTAAAGTTCAAAGTCCTATTTTATTTCTCAAAGGAGCAACAATAGGTGCAATTCCAGCGATTATACTTCAAATAATTCTTATACCTATACTTGTAAAAATATATGAGAGATAATAAAAAAGATATTAAATTAAATCTTAAGATTTAATTTAATATCTTTTTTTACTCTCAATACTATTACTTTATTCCCCAATATTCTTCAACTTGTGAAATATAACTTTCCCATTGTCCTTTTGTAGTATCTAATATCCATATAGGAAGAGATGTCTCTTTAGAATATCTTAAAAGCCTTTCCTGCATTTTCTTATATCTTTCTACTGCTCCATCTATTCCGTTGCATAAAATCTATAATTGTCTATAAAAACCTTATAAAAACCTATAAATTTTAATTTTG
>NZ_WSFU01000076.1 GCF_016820635.1 Anaeromonas gelatinilytica
ATCCTCTCAGCTGCTTCTTTTTGAGTTAAACCTGCAATATCTCTAGCTAATTGATAGATACTTTTGCACTTATTGTTCATTCCTTTTACCTTCCTTTCGTTATAAAATATAATTAATAAGTAATTAATTTCTTTCCTTAAAAACTGGCATATCCTTAACCTTACCTACATAATTAGCTATAACTCTTTTCTTACTAGGTGTCATATAAAGGCACCTCCCTTCATTTTTTTCTTATGCATTTAAATATCTTTCTACTGATGACTTAGGTATCAATATTCTTCTACCTACTCTTTTAACTTTTATCTCTCCACTATTTACTAACTCATAAGCTTTACTTTGACTTATATCTAATACCTCCATAAGCTCATATACGTTATATACTAAAGGTTTTAATTTTCTTACATTATTCATTTCTTTCGCTTTTTCCATCTCTTTTATCTCTTTTTCCACACCTCTCACCTCCTACGCTGATTTCTCGTCTAACAATTCTGCTATTGTTACTCCTAAAGCTTTTGCTATTTTCATTAATGTATCTATTGATGGATTAGCTTTATTTGTTTCAATTTTAGTTATTAAAGTTGATGTTTTATTTATTTTTTCAGCTAATTCACTTTGGGTTAGCCCAAGTTTCAATCTGTTATGTTTTATATTTTCACCTATCATGAATTTCACTCCTTTGTAATTACTATTATAATGATTATAATTCAGTATGTCAATATAAAATGCGGAATTATATTCAGTATTTTAATTATTCTACTTTATTGCTATAATTAAAGATGAATATTATTCACATTAAGCGAGGTTATGTTATTATGAATATTGATATTGGTTTAAGATTTAGAGAGATAAGAATGTCTAATAACTTATCTGCTAATAAGTTGGCTGATGGTCTAAACATAAATCCATCAACGTTAACTAAAATAGAAAACGGAAACTCCTTACCCTCTATAAAATTGCTTATTAATTTTTGTGACTATTTCAATATTAGCTTGTCAAGTTTCTTTGATAATGAAATTGAAAGCGATTCTATTCTTACTCCTGAACTTAAAGAACTTCTTTACAATGCTAAAGATTTAACTCCTGAACAACTTACTATACTTACACAGTTCTTAAAAGCTTTAAAATAAGGAGGTGCTATATATGAACAATGAAGAAAAAATACTTCAATTATTGACTCAAATGCAAAATCAAATTAACAATATAGAATCTGACACAAAAGAAATTAAAACTAAGGTAGATTCCATTACTGAACAAACTGCCAACCTAACTGAATTTAGAACTCAAGCAAATACTAAATTAGACAAAATATCTGATGATGTTGAGTTTCTAAAACATCAAGAATATGAAACTAAAC
This sequence comes from Anaeromonas gelatinilytica, assembly GCF_016820635.1. Taxonomy (GTDB): domain Bacteria; phylum Bacillota; class Clostridia; order Tissierellales; family SIT17; genus Anaeromonas; species Anaeromonas gelatinilytica. The sequence goes on from NZ_WSFU01000076.1 coordinate 1,355, forward strand.
AAGACTTATTCAGTATTAAAAGAAATATTAGATCTACTAAATAGGCTGGAGTATATTCAGTCTATTTGCCTCTTCAAATTAGCTGTTCCACTCTCCTCACCTCCTACGCTGTGTGATTTGTTTCTGTTATGATATAATATTTTTGACCCTGAACTTATCACCTATGAAGGAGGTGATAAAGTGCAAAAATCAGATATAGCATTACAACTAACTTTAAGAGCTATGGAAAGACTTTTGGTTCCTAATGACAAATGTACTACTCGCTATGATATAAATAACAGAACAGCTGAAAATATTGCTGAAATGTATAAAATTATTTATTCATCAATTAAAGAAAATGATGATTAAAAATTATTTGTAATGAAGATTACTAGATTAAAAATGGTCTCAACATTCTTTCTAGCTTGTTCAGGGTCAACACTTTTTTCATTTTCTTCAACTAATAATTTTATTTGTTCTTCTAATATCTTTTTATAATCCACATCTCTCACCTCCTACGCTATATGGTTTAGTCCCCTTGTGGTATAATTTTCTAAAAGGGGGTGCTACTTATGAGTGATAAACCTAAAATATGTCCATTTATGTCTAGTAAAATGAACTACCAATATTGTATAGATGAATGCAATTTCCACGACGAATATGTTGGATGCTTAATTAAATTTAACATTCAAGAAATTAGCAACTCATCATCTAAATCAGAAAATATTATTCAAGCTATTTATGAGAAACTTGAATAACTACTTTAACTTTGCAGAAGCATATAATTTATTTCTTAATTTATTTAATACTTCTGTTGCTTCTGCATAAGTTACTTCTTTTACTTTCAATGATTCATATAATTCATTTACTATTAAATCAAATTTTTCTTTTTCCATTCTCTCACCTCCTCTATGCCGAATGTAAGTTGTTTTTTTACCTCAACTCTTATAAAATACTGTTAAGAATGGAGGTATATTTTATGAATGACTTATTAATTGGAATCATCACCGGTCTTATATCAGCTTTAATGTTTGAATGGATAAAAAATATTTTCAAAAGCACTAATTCCGATATAAAAGATACTAGAGATATTGCATCAAAAGATATTAGCAAGATAAAAAAACAATTCTATTTGTGTTTTCCACTTTCTTTAGTTTTGATTATCTGGAGATTTCATATAGAAGGTGACTCATTTCTTGCCGTATCTCTTGTTTCAATGTCAACAATGCTTTTATTATTCTCCTTATTTGCTTTTATGTGTGCAATAGAAATTATAGAAAAACTTATAAATGACAATTCCAAGAATAAATCCAATTAAAAACTTCAATATAAAATCTCACCTCCTATGCTGATCTTCCATTTATACAATTGGTAATTTCATTATCAAAAAAAATTTCATTCACTAAGCTTAAATTCATCTCTAAAGTGCTAGCAACACTTAATATCTCACTAGTCGTAAAATCTACCATACCAAGCTCTTTTCTATTGTATGTTTTTACATTCATCCTTAGAATTTCTGCTATTTCTTTCTGTGTCAAATTTTTGGATACCCTAGTACCTTTTAATTTATTACTATTCATCTCTTCACCTCCACTATTACCATTTGGTAATTTAATCTTACCATGCCAATTGGTAAGTTGTCAATAGGTAATTTATATTTTTGGTAATTTTTATTTTCTTTTTTTACTTATGTCTTATAATATTGGTAAGAGTTATTTAGGAGGAAAAATATGCAAACTATTGGTGATAGAATTAAATCTAGAAGAATTGAATTGAATATGACACAAAAAGAATTGTCAGAAAAAGCTCAAATTACAGAGGCTACTCTTTCTAGATATGAAAATAACCTTAGAGAACCTAAAGCAGAAATAATTATTAATATCGCAAAAGCTTTAAATACAAGTACTGACAAATTGATGGGAGTTAGTAGTCCATCCAATGAGTATGATCTTACTGAAGAAGAGTTAGAAATACTTGAACAAATAAAAAATGATCCAGAAATAAGTATTTTATTCCATGACCTCAAATCAGCTCCTAAGAAAAAAATTAAGCAATTGATTAAGACATGGGAATTTTTAAATGAGCAATTTGATGAGATGGATGATGAGGAATAATTCTAAGGAGGAATATAACATGAGTAATGAAGATAAATTATTTGAATTAATGACTAAAATGTATGGTGAAGTACAAGAAGGTTTTAAAAAAACAGATAAAAGCTTTGAAGAGGTTAATGAAAGGCTAGATAAGATTGAAAATAGAGTTACTATAATTGAACAAGACCACGGTAAAAAATTAGAGTCTTTATTTGATGGATATACTCAGCTTAATGAAAAAGTTGATAGGATAGAAGATCAGGTATCTAAGCAGGAAGAGATAATTATTCGAAAGGTGAAATAATATCTTTGATATTAAATGTGTCGTATTCAACACGTTTAAAAATTAAAACTAGGAGGAATTACTATGAATAATGAAAATAAAACCTATGAATTAATAACCAAAATGTATAATGAAATGCAAGAAGAATTTATAAAACTCAATAATGAGATTAAAAATATGAAAAATGATTTAAATGATTTTAGAGAAGAAACTCATTATAACTTTAACAAGTTAGAAAGTAAACTTGATGATGTAGAAGCTAATAATGCTAATAGACATATAACATTAGATTCCAAGATAGAAAAAATAAATAAAAATATGAGTACAGTAGAAGAAGTTACAGCTAAAAACTGGATAGATATTATTGAACTAAAAAAATAAAATAAGTATTAAAACCGGAACATAAAGGGGGATCACCATATTGACTTTAGCAGATTTATTACCTAAGCAACATATAAATTATTTACAAGATAAAGCTAATGAGATTTTAGGAATAAATAAAATTAATAAGATATATGATATTAATTTAGATATTATTATTGAAAAATATAAGAATATAAAAGTAATTAATTTGAATCAAGATAGTAAAACTATATTAAAAAGGAATAAAGCTATAATAATAATAAATAATAATCTAGATTATAGAGAGTATCGCCAAGAGCTTGCAGAAGAATTCTGTCATGCTCTTTTACATATAGGAAATCAAATTAATTATTCTAAGAATGTATGTCTAACTAAACAAGAAAATCAGGCTAAAAGAATGTCCGCATATCTGCTCTGTCCTATTAAGTTTATTAGTAATATTGATATTTATGATAATACCTATGCCCTGGTAGAAGAATTAGCTGATTTATTTAATGTTACATATAATTTCATGCAATATAGATTATCACTTATATGGGGACAAGATATTGATTATATTGCTTTCAATAAAGGACAAGCATATGGATACATTAGTGTTGAGTAGTTATATTTTTTATCGTTAAACCGAACATATATTCTATTAAGGAGGTTTTAAAATGCAAGGACATGTAAGAAAAAGAGGAAAGAAATGGTGTTTTGTTGTAGATGTACCATCTATGGATGGAAAAAGAAAGCAAAAGTGGTACAGTGGATATAAAACAAAAAAAGAAGCACAGAAGGCACTTAGTAAAGTTTTAAATGAAATAAATACAAATACATTAGTTATTCCAGATGATTCTACTCTGGGAGAATACTTAACCTATTGGTTAAATATGTATAAGGATAAACTATCTCCTACTACTATAGCTGGATATACAATTATAATAGAAAAACATTTAATACCATCACTAGGTAAAATAAAGTTGGCCAAACTTAAACCTTTAATGGTGCAAGATTATTATAATAAAAAGAAATTATCAGAAAGAACTTTACTAAATCATCATAGGTTGCTTAGAAAAGCACTTGAAGATGCGAGAAAGTGGCAAATGATACATCAAAATGTTTGCGACCTTGTAAATTCACCTAAACCAAAAAAATATACTGCTAAAGTTCTAGAGCCTTCTGATATAAGTAAATTATTAGCTACATTAGAAGGAAATAGGCTCTATATACCTATAGCATTACTGCTTATGTTAGGACTTAGGAGGGGCGAATTATTAGGTCTTAAATGGAGTGATATTGATTTCAAGAAAAAGATATTACACATAAGAAGAAACTTAGTAATGGATGAAGATAGCAATCTAGTTATAAAGGATCCTAAAAATGAAACTAGTAAAAGAGATTTGCCACTATCTGATAGAGCTATAGAATTATTTAAAAAGCAAAGAAAAGAAAATTTAGAGATGCAACTATATATAGAAGATTATAAAGAAAGTGAATATGTATTTGTAGAACCGAATGGCGATAGGATGAATCCTAATAATTTTTCCAAGAGATTTAATTACTTTGTTAATAGAAATGGATTTAAAGGTTTAAGGGTGCATGACCTAAGACATACTAATGCAACTATAATGCTTTCTTCTGGAGTTCCTGCTAAAGTAGCAAGTAAAAGATTAGGGCATTCAAATATATCCACAACTATGGATATTTATTCTCACGTCCTGGACGATTTAAATGAAGAAGCAACTCAAAAAATAGAAGAAAAAATGTTTAAATAAAATGTCTATGTTTGCATAATGTTTGCAAATTCATTTTTTACTAAACTTGTTTGCAAATTGATTGAATTTAAAAAAGAGGCTGAAAGCCTCTCGAATACTATGGCGGGAATATGTGGGAATCGAACCCACCCAGGACGCTCCTAACGCCCCGAACT
>NZ_WSFU01000047.1 GCF_016820635.1 Anaeromonas gelatinilytica
GATTTAAAGGAAAATATAAAGGATGGCTAGTTAGTTTCAATTCCTCATAGGTAGTATATCAACAAAATGAAAAAGTTATAAATGAAGTATTTCAAAAAGCGTTTCAATTCCTCATAGGTAGTATATCAACATTCACTATAGAAAACGAATATGAATATTATTACTTACGTTTCAATTCCTCATAGGTAGTATATCAACGCTTCATCATTATGAATTGGGGTTAGTATAATGGGAGTGTTTCAATTCCTCATAGGTAGTATATCAACTATATCAGATTGTTTAATAAAATCATCAGATTTTAAGTTTCAATTCCTCATAGGTAGTATATCAACTCTATTTTTATCTCTGAATTAATCATGTTCCCATTTCTGTTTCAATTCCTCATAGGTAGTATATCAACTTTATTTTCTTTAGCAATTTTTCGTCAATTCTTGTTGGTTTCAATTCCTCATAGGTAGTATATCAACATGGTACATCCGTAACCTTCACCTTCTTTTACTTCTTCGTTTCAATTCCTCATAGGTAGTATATCAACTTTTGCCTTCTCCACTATCTCATCTCTATTTTCCTCAAGTTTCAATTCCTCATAGGTAGTATATCAACAATTATAGCACTGGATAAAGTTTTAAATTTGAAAATGTTTCAATTCCTCATAGGTAGTATATCAACCCTTTATTAATATTATATAATATAATGTAATAATACTGTTTCAATTCCTCATAGGTAGTATATCAACTCAAGGACTTATGTATTATAATCGTAGAAAACAACAGTTTCAATTCCTCATAGGTAGTATATCAACGAAGAATATGATGAAGAAACCTCTGATAATAAATCTAAGTTTCAATTCCTCATAGGTAGTATATCAACCTTAGCTATCCAGGTATCACTCATACCACTGTCGACGTTTCAATTCCTCATAGGTAGTATATCAACAAAATAAATTTATATTTTTCTTTATTTATTTGCACCGTTTCAATTCCTCATAGGTAGTATATCAACTTTCTTCATCCATCAATACTGGAAATCCTTTAGATAGGTTTCAATTCCTCATAGGTAGTATATCAACGTAAATCTATACAGCAAGGTTATGATTGGGTCTATGCCATTTCAATTCCTCATAGGTAGTATATCAACTAGTGATAAAATATTTAAATAAAGAAAATATAGCTTGTTTCAATTCCTCATAGGTAGTATATCAACATAGCCTTTTCTGCTTCTTCTGTAATGCCAAATCCAGTTTCAATTCCTCATAGGTAGTATATCAACTGATTTCATGAGTATACATGCAAAATATTATTGTTTTAGTTTCAATTCCTCATAGGTAGTATATCAACGAAACAATTAAAACTATTGCAGCAACAATAAAAGAAAGTTTCAATTCCTCATAGGTAGTATATCAACATAACTAATACAAGGGTCTATTTCCTTTCTGTTTTTTAGTTTCAATTCCTCATAGGTAGTATATCAACGGTATTGACCACTTATAATTCCATCTACATGAGTGTGTTTCAATTCCTCATAGGTAGTATATCAACGTACCCATTTCCCATTTTTGTATTGTGGTATAGGATTTAGTTTCAATTCCTCATAGGTAGTATATCAACTAAATAATTTTCCACGTTAACATCTCTCCTTTTCTTCGTTTCAATTCCTCATAGGTAGTATATCAACGTGACGAAATTCGTCGACCGACCAAACTCGCAAGGATGTTTCAATTCCTCATAGGTAGTATATCAACTGTACAATTACTTTAATAGATACATCCAGTGGGGAAAGTTTCAATTCCTCATAGGTAGTATATCAACATATAAAAATAGGATCAAGAAATGCAGTGGTACCATGTTTCAATTCCTCATAGGTAGTATATCAACCCAATATCACTATATGTTGGTTCGGGTTCATAGTCGTTTCAATTCCTCATAGGTAGTATATCAACTTATAGATGTAGCAAAAGAAGCAGTAGTTAAAAAAGAGTTTCAATTCCTCATAGGTAGTATATCAACAGTCGAAATCCCTGTATATATCGCTACTTTTTGTTTTTGTTTCAATTCCTCATAGGTAGTATATCAACGGAACTTATGGAGTACATGGAAAGAACGGGAAACCTTGTTTCAATTCCTCATAGGTAGTATATCAACATTAAATCTTCTATTTCTGTGTAATCTGTCAATTGATGGTTTCAATTCCTCATAGGTAGTATATCAACCTCACCGTTATCCCTCCTTTAAATCTTCATATT
>NZ_WSFU01000019.1 GCF_016820635.1 Anaeromonas gelatinilytica
AGCATCTTTGTTTTTACCAGCAGCATACCCAATAATTTCACGATTATATAAATCCAATAATATCCATATATAATTCCATTTTCCCTTAACATTTACATAGATTAAATCACTTACTACTACATCTAAAGTTTTTTCTCTAGTAAATTCTCTATCGACGATATTATCAATTTTCTCTTCATTACATTTTGAAGTATGAACTTTATATTACTTAACTGTATAATTATATACTAAGCCATATTTTTTCATAATATAGCTAATTTTTTTCTAGAAACTCGGTAGCCCTTTTTACTTAATTCATATTTAATTTTTCTTGTTCCATAGTTATTTTTACTGTTTTTAAATATAGTCATAATCTTATTTTCTAATTCACTATCAGATGATTTTTCTGCTGGGGTATAATAAACAAGACTTCTAGATATATTTAATACTTTACACATGGCGCTGATACTGTACTTTTCATTATTAGTCTTAATAATGGCTACTCTCGTCCCATTATCAGCGCTGCTTGTTTTTAAGTGACTCACTTGGCAATTTATTGCCTTAGTAGAACTTATTTTACATCAAATACAGGAGATTTATCATCACCATAATCTAAAATCAAATTCTTGTTTTTAGATTAGACAAATCTGGAAATTAATTCTCTACCTTTCTAATTACACAAGTCATCATTAAAAAATAACCTCATTTTTTTATTTCTCTAACCGATCAATTTGAGTTAATTAATTTTTTTTCATAAAAGTTTCTCTTATCTTTATTAACAAAGCTACTTCCTCTTCAAAAATCTCCATTCCTTGGGATACCCTTTCCTTTTTTTTATTTTTTCATCTAAATTATACCAATTAACTACTATAGGATTAGTTTCATTACAATCCCAATTTGATGTTTCATTTCTATCCTTTTCCTGCTTGCTTTTTATATAACGTCTTAAATAATTAAAATAATTTTTTTCACATACTTCTTTCATTTTAGTAATATACGCATCTACATACTCGCTTCTGTTACTTTGTTTTTCCATTGGATCAAGTATTAATGATTCAAAGGAAATATCTTTTTTCTCAATACATAGATCCATAATTTCTACTTTCACTTTTCCATATCCATAGGGCTTTGCACCACCAATTTGCTCAAAACTATTTTCAATATTAATCCCATTTTCTCCTATACATTCTCTATACTCTTTCGACTTTAAAATTTGTTTTATATCTAAGCTAAGTAACAGTAAACCTAATTCATCAGGAAATAGATTATTAAAATATATTTTTCCTTCCAAATAAATATCTTCTTCATCATTTTTAATTACCCCCTTAGTACTTAACATACTTTCAGGTTCCTTTTTACTCTTCTCAACCTTGTCCAAAATATGATAATATTTATATCCATTTAATTTAGATGTTTTATCATTATAAGTTGAAAGTTTATTTTCTTCTAATTGTTCAAGATACATAGCATTTGCACTGGCAAATGGACTAGGAAGCAAAAACTCCTCAAATTTATAATTAAATTCCCCTTTAATATCAATAGATGAAAAACGTAACCGTGATTTATAACTTTCAATTGCATTATTTTGGCCTTTTTCACGAGTTAGATTAATTTCATCATCCTCTAATTCTTTACTTTCATTTGATGTAAAACCAAATAGGGCATCTGCATAACCAATTGTACTTTTTCCATTTACTTCAAGGATATCCGTTATTGAACGATTATATGGAACCTTAAAATAAGGGGTACGCCCTATCATTTTTATAGATTTATCATCTTTTTCTGTAATAAAAAATACAATAAGACCTTCAGGGTTCTTCTTTATAAGTTTTTTATACTTCTCATCATCAAATATATCATAAAAGTCCTTTACTTCATTATTTTTACTAGTATATCGAAATTTCTTAATATTTTGTTTATACCCTTCAATAACATTTTGCGGCACAATAAAACCCGCATTCCCCTGTTCTGATTTTTTTATGAAGTAATGACTTCGTTTTGAGCTAGCATTTGTTGAATTAAATAAATATCCCTTTGAAGGAAATTCTCCCCTATTGTCATTAAATGCAATCTTACATATTCCTCCATTACTATTTTCTTTATAAAAAACCTCTCTTTGATATGGCAAATTTTTGCTATTTTTTCTCATTTCACTATAAATCTTATGAATTTTTACTTTAAGCTTCCATCTTTCAGTCATTTTTGAAAAGAATATTTCAAGCTTTTCATTCCTTATGTTTTTTACTTTTTCAAGTAATTCACTGCTTACATTTTTTGATTTTTTGAGCAATTCCTTTTCTGAATTTTTTCTTATGTTTTTTAATTCTACAAGTAATTGACTACTTATTTTCTCTAATTCTTCATTAAAGTTATTTTTTTTAATTATTTTTCCTATTCTCTTATGGAAACTGAATTTTTTTATAAATATTCCATCAATATCCTTCTGAATGACAGATAGTTCTTCTTTTAACTCTTCTCTTAATTTACTTATTTCATTACTTAATTTATCAATATCCTTTTGAATTTTATTAATTTGTTTAAATTTTTCTCCACTATTTTTTACATCATATAGCATTGATTCTCCTCTATTGATTTTAATACCCATATTCACTATTCTATGTTCTTTAATGGAAGTAAAAAATTTATCTGATGAATATTTCTGTGCAGGAATAACGTAAAATCTTTCTCCATCTTTTCTTAGAAATCCTACTTTAATAGATTTTTCTATTCCTTCTTTAATTCCTAATTTTTTATTGTACTCCTTTCTTAAATCGCCAGCTATATCTCTAAATAATATGGGGGCATCATTGATAAAATGCGGATAACTTTGACTCAATATTTCTGTATTCATTCTTACTCTTCCCCTCATTTGACTTCCTGCAAGAAAAAAACTATTCCCTTCACCTTCCTTTATTTCTACAGCTAAATCAGATTTAGGAATAATCCTATATTTAATACACCCATTTAACTGTTTCCTATAATCATGTCTTGGTAGACCATCTAACTTTCTGACAGCGCTATATGGAATCCATTTTCGGGGAAATGAAATAAAATCATAGGGTAAGGTTACATATTTTGGTTTATCATTATTAGTATTCTTCTTATTTTTATTCATTCTTTCCCTCCTCTATGAGTGAATGCAACACCGTTTTATCTACATAAGCCATATGGCTATCTTCATCGTAAGATATATATTCTTTAACCTTCAGCGCTGTATATCTAATCTTTGAATTATGAATTAGCTTATAGTATCGGGTAATTACGGGTTTTTCTTTAGATTGTTCTTGATGTAATAAAGGTTTGTATTGAATATATTGTCCATCTACTCTGGAAACAAAAATCTCCTTTTCTTCATTGAATAGATGGAGTTCAAGTACTCTCTCATCCTTAATTGCTTGTATAAGTATATTATATTTATCATCATTACTTTGACCTAATAAGACTCTATCTAATAAATGAGCAATATAATAATATTTATTACTAAAACTACTTTTATCTATAATCGAGTATAATGAATCTAAAACTAAATTTTTCACTGACGACACCAACTTTCAAAGAAGTTATAATATTCTTTTATTTTTTCAATCTGCTCTGAACTTAGTTCATTTATTATAAAAGTATCTTTTATTGACTCAGAGAGTTTCAATTTTGTTCCATAAAATTGACCTAATCCTATTGATGTTCTACCTCCTAATGGAACTATGCCCTCTCCAATTCTTTTAAATACATATATCAACGGAAATATATATGGATTCTCATCTTGGTCACAATCCATTAATTTACATTCTAAAGTAGCATTACCATAAACTTCTACTTGCTTTCTCATTGCTCCATCAATAGTATCTCCCGTTAATCTATCTACTTTTATATAAATTGATTCCTCTGAAATTTTCTCTCCACTATCTTTATTAAATCTTTTAGTCTTAATTATTCCCGAATTTTCCAATACAATATCTGAAAAAAGTATCTTGCCTTTGCTTTTTTGATCTCCAAATATTTCATCTAATTTTTTTGATATATTACTTTCATTTTGTAAAAATTTACTTAATAAAATTCTAATTTCGTTTTTTACCAATCCTTTAAAACTGGTAGCTGGCAAATAATATTTATCTTCTAACTTCTGTAAACCTGTTAATTGTCCATTTTTATCATATCGAAAGCCCTGATATATTCCATATGGGAATTTACCTTTTAAGGAAAAATTTATTTGATTCTTTCCCTTGTTTTCATAACTTGGTAAGCCTTCTTCAACGAGTTTAGAATCCATCTCATTTGATGAAAAAATATATTCATCTAAATCATTTTGAGTGTTAAATGTATGCTCCATTCGTCTTAATTCATTTAATTTAAATTCCCCAAATCCATTATTTTGTTGTCCCCCTAATTTAATTCGTTCATTTTTGAAACCTTTTTGCAAAGTTCCTATTATCTTGTTAAATATTTCTTCACTACATTTATCCTCTACTTCACATTCAACTTTAAAAATAATTGTGCTTCCTTTAGATAAATACTCTATGGTGTATTTATGATTTTTTTCAGCACTGCCTGAAGTATGATTGATTCTCGTACCTTCTTTAGTATGAATCTTATCAGTTGGATTAATTTCTCCGTCACTAATATATATTATACTTTCTAAAAATTTCTCATTTTGATTACCACCCAAATATTTATATATAATATCTTGTGAAACCTCAGATTCTTCTAAGTAATTTCTTAAAGCTCCCCCTATGGAATTTCCAAATAGAATAGGATTGTTTTTAGAATCTTTAATTAGCTCCCCCTTATTGCTAGCACCGAAATATATGGAGGAAACAGCTTCAATTTTAAATTCATATATTATTAATTTATTATACCCATAATTCATCTTAGTTCCCCCTCATACGTTCAATATGCAGGGCTGTTTTCAACAACTCTGCAATAAATTTTCTTGAATCTTGATTTGTTTTAAAATAAAACAACCTACCTCGTTGAGAACTTAATTTAGTATTAGCAAATCGCGTTAGCATTTCATTATCACGTCCATTTAAAAATTCCCAAATTAATTTAAAATTACATCCATTTAAGGAAAAAACCTTATTATCATTTGCATAAAACCGATCTAAAATAATATTATTTTCAATTTCTCCTTTTCCAAGTCCTAAAAATTGTTCAATTAAATACTCCATATTTCTTAGTTGGTTTTTATTTAAATCCTTTGAAATAGTAAGTCTTTCTTCAGTATTTTCTGCGTCTTTAATTAAACTATAAAATGTTCTTAACCAACGTTCTTTTGCTTCATTCATTCCTGATATAAGGATATCAAAAGTTTGCTTTACCTTACAATCCTCTATCAAATTATCTAAATCAATTAATTGACCTTCAACCTCTTTATTATTAATCTTATCTTCGCCTATGAATATTTCTCCTGGATATTTAATATTTACTCCTAGCCATCCATAGCCATCCTGAACACGATTTCCTAGAAGTTTCCCCTCTAATGAATCTATTAATGTTGACATTTCATCGTTTGTTAATTCTTCTTCAAATACATATTTCAATATGGAGCCTGCCTTTATCGTTGTCTCCTTGGGATATCTAGCTTTCCAAGTGGTGTTATATCCTTGTGTTTCTCCTGTCTGAATAAATTGTTTTTCTAACTTTGCACCTTTACATATTAATTCAGATAGGTAATTTTCAGAAATGTGATTGATAGGTTGTCCAAACTCATTCCTAAATAAACAATCTGAAAGACATGTAATGACTATTTCCTTTCTCTTATTTTCATAATAAGAATTTATACCCAATTCCTCTTTAACTTCTTTAAATTCTTTCATTAACCGTGTTGCAGTTATTTTACTTTTCCCATATCCAGAACCTTTAGAACCTCCAAGGTAAAGAATTCGGTTTTCTTTAAATAAGGTTTTCATATATTTTTCTAATTCTTGTTTATATCTGATTATTGCCTTAAAGCTATTCTCTGATGAAATAGCTTGATATCTAAATATATTTTCCTGTTCCTTGTTTTGCGGACTAGATTTATATGTAAAATGGTGTAATCTATATTCTTTATCTATTTTTCTTCCCAAAAGCATATTATCTTTTATACTCACAAAAGAATATTCTAATTGATTTTTCCCTGCATCTTTTTCTTCAAATAAATTGGCTAACTTCAACTTTGATTGTCCATTTGCTTTCGCTTTACGCCATTTGTGTTTATCAGTACGCAAATGCAGAGGCTTGGGTAGATAAAACGAACCATTAAAATATGGATAAGCATTGTAACATTCCATATTTAATAAGATATTATCCTTTGTTTTATCATTAAATAGTTTTAAGCGAATTAATTCTCCAATAATAGCTCCTCGAATAGTAGAACCTGGTATATGTTCTGTTGTAGGTTCACTATACGTACTTTGATTTCCTTTTGATCCGATTTTAAGGGGCTCTAAATTTTTAATTTCTATAATTCTATAATAATACATTTTAATTTCCCCCTATATCCATAAATTTATGATAAATTTCTGACCCTTCCACGAGTAAACGTGATTTAATTTCTCCTCTACCCCTATGGATTCCGGCTCCAATTCTTCTAAAAGAATAAACAATTCTAACTAAGTCTTCAACAACAGAATCTGATAAATCTTCTTCAAAAAATACAGTTGAATAAAATACAAGTCCTTTTCTAACAGTATGAAAGGTATGAAACATTTTGTCTTTTACCACTCCATCCTTTAATTGAATACCTGTACGAATATTAGTTTGAGCTTCTATTAAATCATGTGGAGAGATTCGATAGTATTTATTAGATTCATCTTCTTTTTGAAATGCAATAAAATAATTTCTCAATTTTTCATCAAGCTCCAAATTGCTCAATCTCATCAAACCAGATCGTTGTGACTCTCCTGAAAGTTCTAGTCCATATTTATCCTTAATATTTTTTGCTTCTATATAATTAATTCCAAAAAGTTTAATAATTGAATCATAAAAAGAAACGGCTAAGTCCTTATTCATATTCACATATTGTTTTAATAACCAAAATGCTTGCCTCTTAAGCTGTCCTTTTAAAGTTTTAGCATGAAAGTAAACAAATCCATATTGATCTGTCTGTGCCCTTGATTCAACAAGATTTTGCTCTTTTTCTCCACTGGTAAAAATAGCTTCACTGCAGATTTCTATTTCAATTTTATAAATATTTATTTTTCCCATATTAATTTGCCTCCAGGTTTATCATAAATGGTAGTGTCTCCAAAACATCATTCAGAATATATGTATATGTTGACTTATCACAATAAAGCATATATTCATAGCATACATTCTTCTCACTTTTACCATCGCCAAATATTGCCATAATTAATCCCCCTAAAGATCCCTTTTCCTTTTTATTCATATCAAGAAATAATTTATATTGATTAATTCCATTATAAATCTGCTTTTTTAATTCTTCCAAAAACGAAGTACTAATATTTATTTCTTTTTCGCTTTGAATTTTTCTTATCATATTATAAAAATCATCATATCTAAAAATATTATCTTCTACTGGTTCATTTTGATCAATACATAGAGGTTTAATATGATAATTTTCTTTCAGATTATTATGCTTTATATATGTTTCATATTCAATTCCCGTATTTACATGACTTTGAACTATTTCCCAGTCTATAAATGAATTTCGTTGTCTTTGACCTGATCTTGTTTCAACTAAATAAGTAACTTCTTTAGCTCTATGACAGAGTTTTTCTGCAATTTTTATTGATTCAAAAAAAGGATAAGTATATCTTACAATTGCTACTCCTCCACACGCTGTTAAATAGTCAGCTTCAATAAATTTATTCCAATCACTTTTATTATTGCTATCTTGTGATATTTGTTCTATTTTTTTAATAATATTAGCAGTAATTTCAATAGCATGTTCTGCTTCAACAATTAAGCAAATATCATCTCCTGCCTGTAAAACAGGCGTAAGAAGTAAAGAAGTGGCGTTTATTTTTTCCTTATATTCCTTTAACGCCTTAACAATAGCACTAAAATATATTTCATCTATTGCTCTGCTGAATTTTCTTAATTCCTCAAAATTAGTAATCTTTTTTACCATTTCTCCCATCTTATTTCCATCAATTGAAATTACTCCAATATAACTCTTGCCATTTTCATCTTTCTTATATTTATATAATTCTTTTGTAATTATAGCTGTATCATTTAATTTATCTTCAAATTTATTAAATAGATATTTTCTAACTAATCTTTCTTCTGAACTTTTCTTCTGTTTCCTCTGCCTCATTTGGTTTTCAGAAACTATTTCTATAGCTCTACCGTTTTCTTCTATTTTCTCTATTCCATATGTCCACCTTTTAAACTTAGATTTTCGCTTATCCTTTAGTTCATCTGATCTTTGTATTAATAATTCTCTAATTAGCATATCTTTATTATTTTCATATACCTGTACTTCTTTCTCATCTACTAAACT
The DNA here is from genome assembly GCF_016820635.1 of Anaeromonas gelatinilytica. Classification (GTDB taxonomy): domain Bacteria; phylum Bacillota; class Clostridia; order Tissierellales; family SIT17; genus Anaeromonas; species Anaeromonas gelatinilytica. The sequence continues at coordinate 8,423 of NZ_WSFU01000019.1, forward strand.
AATATATAATTCCAAATCAGGATAATTCTTTAATATTTCAAAAGAATATCCTTTTACAAATTTAGTAGCGTTCTCCAAATCCTCAAATCGAATAATACTATTTCCACCACCGGAATATATAAATCTATATTTATTGTTAAATTCTTTTTCTAAATAATTGCATAAAGATATAATATTTCCTGATTCTGAAGACATATTATTCTCGTGTAAGTTTTCAGTGATCGATTTTATAATGAAAGAATTATAGAGATTGTCAATAAGCTTACTATTTTTATATATGTATTCTTGTTTTTGAGATACGTCTATATATACATAAACAGCCATATTTATTTCCTCCCTTGTTCCTCTTCACTATCACTAATAATTTTTTTAAAAGTTTCAGCATATGCAAAATGAGGAAATAGCATAGGATTATTTAAAAGCATCAGTAATTGATTTAATTGTAAGTTTAAAGAAAGTAAGGGATTATTCTTAACTTCCAAATCTTTCAAAGTATTTTTCAGACAATTATTCTCATCAAAATTTAATTCAGTACAACCATCTTTATTACGTTCCTTATTTTTATATTTCTGCATATTTTGTATTTTCAAAACTTCTTTATCAAATGCTTGATATTCTATCTCATTTAATCTTCTTCCCCACCATCCTAAAGACTTTTCTTCGTTCTTTATAAGTATTTCTAGCTTCTTGTTTTCATTATCTCCATCTACTTTCCCTGCAATGATAAAATCAAAATAATACGCAAAAGTATCTTTTATATTTTCTAAGGTTTCTTCTTCTTTAACTTGTTTCATAGTAGCTAAAATTTTTATCGGTCTTGTTTGCTTTTGCGTTTCATTTGTTATTCCACAGGTATAGCCATTAGCCATCCTTGCAATGCCAGAAGCCTTAGGCTTTAATTTTTCAATAGCATCTGACCAATTTTTTAATTTTTCATTATTCCAACTAGTACTTTTACATTCAACTACAATTGCAACCGCTTCTATAGGTATAAATTTTGAAGTATTATATTGAAAGATATATGGTGTATATTGTTCATCATATGCAACAATATCTACTTCTTTTGAAATATGCCCACAAGAATCAATAATCATCACTCCTTGTGCTAGTGAATATTTTTTAGGTATAATACGTCTAAATAGCTCCAGCCATGTCTGCTCTCTATAATCTCCTGTTAAAGTACTATGCTGTGAAGCAATTTCTAATTCTTCTACTATCATTCGATTCATATAATTATAATTTTCATGAATCTTTCTAAATGTTTTTTTATTTTCTTCAGTCATTTTTATTCCCCTTTCTTATATATTGTAATCTAAAAACCTGTAATCACTATTTTACATTTTTATACTAATAAATATTGGATGAATTTTTACTACTTTTATCAATTATTATTCCATCTATCTACCAACAACTTTCTTTTCATCTATAATTAATGGATCCACCCCCCCTTTTTTAAAAGTAAATATTTCAAACCCGACCCCTTTTCTCAACTTATTATAATTCAACCATGATTATATTGAATATATTCAGAACCTAAAAACATAGGAATGGGACTTCTAATCATTTTAGTAATATTTTTATTCAATACATTAGGTAATAAGCAAATTTTATATAAATGTTCTATATTAACCCATTCACTACTAACTTGCATTTCATCAATTTCTATTGGTTTTTTTACAATGTCATCAACTAATTCACATATAAAAATATGATACATTTTATGAACATATTTTGGATAAAACTCACTTGTTTTAGAATTTTCACATATTTCTTCACATAATCCTGCAAATCTCTTTGGTATAACACAATATCCTGTTTCTTCAAGGCATTCTCTAACTACTGCTTCATGTAGTGTTTCATATGTATCTTGTCTACCACCAGGTAATGAGTAATATTCTCCATTATACTCATCATAACACTTATTTAATAGTACTTTGTTCTTATTAACAATGATTGCTTTCGCTGTACTTCTAATTCCCAATTCTAAACACTTACTCTTTTTATTTCATAAAATCCTATTTGATATACATTATATAAACATACTACTAACTTATCAAGCTATTACTCCATTTTTTCAATCCTATATTCTTGCTAACTCCAAATTCTTTTAGCATCCTCACGTAATTAAGACAGTCCAAAGTGTTTCTCGCAAACCTTGATATGGATTTTGTGATTATCATATCTATTTTTCCAGCCTTACAGTCCTTAATCATTCTATTAAACTGATCTCTCTTTTTGGTGTTTTTTGGTGTTCATCCCCGATATACCTTCATTTGCATATATTCCTGCCACCTCGTAATCAGTATGGACATTAGTATAAGTGGTGTAATAATTAATCTGTGCTTCATAGCTTGATAACTATTCCAGTTGGTCCGTTGAAACCCTACATTAAGTTGCCATTCTCTTTTTCTGTTGCTTTATATTTTCTGATAAGTTACTAGCTGATTTTTTTGTACTAGTTTACATCCACGCTAGGCTCACTACAAAAAAGAGGTTTCAATTTGAAACGTCTTCATTATAGTTTGAAATTTAAAAATTTTTAACAGGTTTCTCCAATAAAATTTAAAATTTCTTTTCACATATTTCCTAAAACTATCCCGCGCTTTATTACTACTATTCTATTTTTCTCAATTCTCATCTGCATTCTTTTCTTGCTCTTCAAGTTCAATTAGATATTTATCATAGTCGGACATAAAGAGCTTGGATTGTCAACCCTTTTTAATACACTTTTTTGTCGGACATTAATATTCTATAGTCCACAGGTGTAAGGTAATCTAAGGAACCATGAATCCTATGGTTATTATACCAGTTGACATAATCAAATAATAAATATTCAAGCTCCTCAAAGCTTCCAAATATTCTATTAAAAGCGAACTCCGTTTTAACAACCTTAAAAGCAGCCTCTGCTACTGCATTATCATAAGGACAACCCTTTTTACTTAAGGAACGATTTATATTAAATGTAGTTAACAAACCATCTATCAATTTATTTTTAAATTCATTCCCTCTATCAGTATGTAATATTTCAATATCTTCTAGGGGATATTGGATCCTTGTAAATGCTTTATAAACAAGATCTGCATCCTTATTCTTACCAGCAGCATAACCAATAATTTCACGATTATAAAGATCTAATAATATACATATATAATTCCACTTACCTTTAACATTTACATAGGTTAAATCGCTTACTACTACCTCTAAAGTTTTCTCCCTATCAAACTCCCTATTAACTATATTTTTAACCTTTTCCTCATTACACTTTGATGTATGAATCTTATATTGTTTCACTGTATAACTAGATACTAAGCCATACTTTCTCATAATACGCCCAATTCTTCTCCTAGAAACCTGATATCCTTTCTTATCTAATTTTTTCTTTATTTTTCTAGTACCATAATTATTTCTGCTATTCTTAAAGATAGTTATAATCTCATTTTCTAGCTTACTATCACAGGATTTTTCTTTAGGCTCGTAGTAAACAAGGCTCCTATTTATTTTTAATATCTTGCACATGGCGCTGATACTGTACTTATCTTTATTAGCCTTGATAATGGCTACTTTCGTCCCATTATCAGCTCCGCTTGCTTTAAAATATCATTCTCCATCTTAAGCTTTTGATTTTCTTTGCGTAATTTAATTAGTTCATTTTCTTCATCAGTTCGATTATCCTTTGCTTTAAAGGATCCTGAGCTGTTATAATCTTTAACCCATTTATTCACAGTAGATCTAGCTATATTATACTCTCTTACTATTTCTGTAGGTCCTTTCCCATTATTTATCAGTTCCACTATTTGCTTTTTAAATTCTTTGGTATATCTTTTTCCTCTATTAGACATGATAATCCTCCAATTCAATTTCATTTATTATATCATGTCCGAGTTTTTACTGTCTAATTAAGTGTAACCTATCCAGCTTATGATTATTGAGTGAAACTAAAAATTTATAATGAAAAAATACTACTCTAATTTATTTTTA
>NZ_WSFU01000004.1 GCF_016820635.1 Anaeromonas gelatinilytica
ATGAATATATAATATATTATAAAACAAAATACATTTTATGTAATAAAACTGTCCATAAGTCAGATACGAGCTTTCGCAGAACAACGAAAATGTTCGTGATTATATTGTCAGCGAGGAAAGCCTGCGAGCTACGCTCTGCGGGAATTATCCCGAATACGTTAAAAGCCACAATATGGCGGCGGCTCCCGAAGCGCAGATAAAGGACGCCGATGCGACGCCCTATATGTTTCTGCAAAAACAGCTTGACCTTGTGGCATAGACATTGGTTATCCCGCAGGAAGCGGAGCATGAATTGGAACTTGAAAGGTAGGTGCAGAAAATGAAACTTGTTTATGTGTGTAGTCCGGTACGGGGCAATGTTGAGGAAAATCTAAAAAAGGCTAACCGCTACTGCGAGTATGTCGCAGGGTGCGGCCATATCCCGTTGGCCCCACACCTCGCTTGGCAGGGCTTTTTACAGGAAGAAATCCTCAGCAATCGGGAAAAAGCTCTTGAAATGGGAATGGGCTTATTAAAATACTGCTCCAAGGTTTGGGTGTGCGGTGACGAAATATCACAGGGTATGCAGGGCGAGATTGACGCCGCCGAAAAGCTGAATAAGCCTGTGATGTACGTCTTGCAGGAAAGGATTGATGAAAATTTGAAAATACGGCAAAGGCTTAAACCTTTGGGCGCAGACGATTGTATCGCCGACAGCAATAGAGAAAACTACGAAAACAAGATACTCGTCCTTGACCCTCAAACACTTATCACAAACGCCCACAACGCTCAAAACAGTTTATGGGTGGCATATAACGGCTTTGGCTGTACCTACGGCGCGAGAGGTCAGGCGGTGTACGCAAAAAATCTGTTTGACGGCAGAGAATCAAGGTGGGAACGCGCTGACTTCCTCGACGTTGTCAAGCCGGAGAGCTTGCAGAAATGGCTTGACGATATGCCTGTCCGAAACGAGGTTGCCCATTCGATGGCGTATGAGGCGGAGCGAACCGAGGAACAGGAGGACGGCTATGAGCGATAAGCAGGATTTAGATAAAAACGGTCAGGTGAAATGGTTTTGCGAGATTATCATAAATGTTGTTACAAGCTACGAGAGCGACGCCAATCATAAAATCTACTTTGACTATGACAGCGTTTTGAAACTGCTCGAACAGGCGCAAATAACGGCGATAGATACCGTACGGTGTCCGCGCCCCGAAAATTTGCCGACTGATATGCCGTGGTGCGAACGGCTGTACGGCGGCGATGAAGTATTTGACCCTTACGCCTTTGACGGCACGATGAGCATAGAGGATTACGAAAAAATGCACGAGCTTATGCAACTTGACGATGAGGAAAGCGAGGACATGGAGCGATGAAAACGAAACCCAAGCTAATCGTCTGCGCCTTGATTTTCATAATCGCGGTATCCTCAACGTGTTTTTCTCTATGGCTCTGCACAATATTCTGACAGGGCAAATGAGGATACTGGCGTTTACAGGGTTTTTCGAGTGTATCGGGAGCATGGCGGCAAGCAGACAACACCTACTGCTGTTTTTATGCTCACAGGGGTTTATGCATATTCTTGCGATGGTGTTTTTTCTCACGAATATGCAGCCGTACCAAAGCCACCTGAACATGGTCACGCCGGACATACAGACGCCCGCCGCAGTCGGGCAGTATCAGCACGGCTCGGCGAAGTGGCTTTCGGAAAAGGAAAAGGACAATGCTTTTAAGAGCATTATCCTTGACCCTGACGATAAATTGATAAAAGGGCTTTTGCAGAGCGGATACAACGGATTAGATTTTATGAAAGGCGAAACATAAGCGGCGGGATTCCCCGCCGCTTGGTGGTTAGGTTTTGTTAGGTACGAGTGTTGGTTTTTTGGCTGATGAGAGGCGTTATGCTTATACTCCTGTGCTTGGCACAACTTCTTCGGCATAGATGAACCAACAAATTTACTCTTATTGTACCATAAGCATCGCCCAAAACAAAGAAAAATTCTCCGTCCGTTATGCCTATCCAGACTGTTAAGGGGAACATGGAATAAAAAGCGCGTAGCGCGTTTATGTCGCGAAAGCCCCTTGACAGTCTGGATTTTTGCCGTGGCATTTCGCCGCAGAAAACGGGGAACAGGATAAAAAAACAATCCTGCCCCCGTTTCCGTCTGCTTCATTTTACATTAAGATCGGCTTCATTGGTACGGCGATTATCGTTTAGCTTTCTAATCTCGCGCCCGCCGCTGCCAAACTCCCGGTTAATCGTATTAATCTTGTTTTTTATCTTAATTGCTCTTTTCCGTAATAGCCGTTTTTCCGACAGATAATTTGAGCGCCTTTTCCTTTTTACTTGTTTTCAGAAACAACGCGGACAACAGGAAATGGCACATTTCACCGCACAAGAATGACAGGTAAATGCCTATCGTGCCAAAGACCGATGGCAACACCAACAAGAACAACTGGATAAAACCAATGCAGCGCAAAAATGAAAGAAGAATGGACTGTGTGCTTTGCTCGGTGACTTGGAAATATAAAATGTTCATCAGTGTTATACCAATCGGGAAAAACGCAAGGAAATAGTATTTCATCATATTGGCGGCCATGCTTGTGAGTTCAGGGCTATCCGGCACAAAGATAGACGCGAGTGTTCCTCCAAAGAAGAATATCCCGCCATAAATAATCGTTGTCAAAATAATCGCCGTTTTAATGGCAAGGCTACGAAGCACCTTCACAGTTATCATATTGCCGCCGCCATGATTAAAACTCATAATGGGCTGCGCGCCTTGCATGAGTCCAATCAGAACCATGTTGAACATGGAGCAGATATACATAACAATGCTGTAATACGAAACGCCTCCCGCGCCGACCCGCGCCATCAGGACGAGGTTGAAGCTGAAGGCAACGGCGGATTGGCTAAATTCCATCAGGAAAGAGGGCGTGCCGCTAAACAGGATTTTCTTTATATCCTTACAACGCCACCTCGCTTTTGCAAAACGAAGCACTCGTTTTTTCTTGAAAAAGTGGGTCATAAATATTAAAACTGAAACAGTCTGGCCAATACCTGTCGCTATCGCCGCGCCAGTTAAACCCATATCGAACACCATGATAAACAGGTAATCTAGAACGATGTTCACCACAGTGCCGCTCAATGTGCCAACCAGTTCACGGCGCGGCGCATTGTCGTTTCGCACGAAGATGCTCAGGCCCAGTCCCGGCATATAGACGATACCGAACAGGGCAATCCACCAAATATAATCCTGAGCGTAAGGCAGAAGCGCATCGTCCGCACCGAGCATCCGGCACACCATTGGTGTGAACAAAAGGACAAGCACGTTGAGAATAACGCCGATCGCTATCATCAGGTATATGCTCTGCAAGAAAATGTTATTTGCGGCTTTGTCATCCCCGCGTCCTCTGTTTGCGGAAAAGTGATTTGCGCCGCCGATAGCAATGAGCATTGTAATGGCAATTTCCAACATTATGAACGGATAAATAATATTGATAGCGCCCAGCGCCATTTTACCAACGCCGCGCCCGACGAAAATACCGTCAACAATGTTGTAAAGGGATGAAACGACCATGCCTATAACGGCAGGGATTGCGTACCCGGCAAACTCTTTGTCGATGCCATTATTTTTAAGTTGTGCTTTAGGCATAAAAAAGTACCTCCTCGGTACGATGTTGCCCATAATAAATAAAAAGGATAAACAAAACCTCCAATGCAATGGGCAAACCATTGTAAAGAATTTTTCGCTTATCCAGTATTTTTTCAATATACCCTCCGCGCTAAAAACCAGTATAGCAGAATGAATTTTGAATGTCAACCTTAGAATAATTGAAATAGTCAAAACAGGAAGATTGCGCTGGAAGATTGAAAATCAAGGATTTAACCGTCAGAAAAACTGGTAGGCACATATAACCCACGCATGCAGCTGGAATGAATGGGCATTAAAGAATTATTATCTAATGCAACAGATATCCGATTTCATGAAGCAGCTATATGAGTACTATGTACTACAGAAGCTTCGTATAAAAAAGAAGCAAAAAAATATATCTTCTGACCTGTTAGAAAGCTTGACAAGACACCTAACAGCAGAAGATATATCTAGAAGCGATATGCAAAGCATATCAACCAACTGAATTAAGTATACCAAAGGAAGTGATGTCTGCCAAGAGAAAATTCAACTAAATTATGCACAAAAAAGAGAATTGGATTATTATGGAAGTCAGATGTGGATAAAAGGTAGAATCAAAAAAAGAAATGTGGATCAATCTTATTTTGATAATTTAGAAGAAATTAGGCAGATATAAAAAGATTTACCTTTCAGAACTGAGAAAGAATCCATTCTATTGACAAATTTAAGATTGAATATTATTATAAAGTATAGTGCTACACTATAGTCAATACGAGGTTTAAATATTATGAATAACGATTATGAACAGTATATTACAATGAGTGAATTTGCCAAGTTGTGCGGGGTAACGAAGTTTACTTTATTCCATTATGATAAAATTGGCATTCTTAAGCCTGAGATGGTTGACGATAAAGGATATCGTTTTTACTCACTTCGTCAGTTGTCAATATACGACATCATCACAGTTTTAAAACAAGTTGGTATGCCTCTTAAAGTCATAAAAGGCTATCTTGAAAATCAGGACACACACTTCTTTTTGAAGATATTGGCGCAAAAGAAATTACAGCTCGATAAGCAATTAAAAGAGATTAAAAAGATGCAGAAGTTTTTGCAAAGTGCTATTGATACAACAAACTATGCGCTTGCTATAACTGGAGAACAGCCAAGATTAGAAGACAGGAATGAAGAGTATTTAATTGTTGCTGATATCTCTCAAGAACTCAGTAGCCGTGAACAGATGCAAAAAATATATGATCAGTATCATTACTGTGAACAAAATGATGTTTTTATTTCATTAGTTGTAGGTTTTATCATTAGTAAAGACAGTATCAATAATGGTGAATACCATCATGCAGACTATTTTTTTTGTACTACCGATAGCAAACATAACTGTGAGTCCCTGCATATAAAGCCAGCAGGAAAATATGCAATCATTGATCACGAGGGGCCGCGTGAGGAAATATCTGCCTCCTACGAGAAATTAAAGGCTTACATTGCTCAGCATCACTTGGAGATTGTCGGTAATACTTATGAATGTAACCTCCTTAATTCTTTGGCTGGAGGTAAGCCGGAAAATTATATAACGGAAATAGTGATAGAGGTTAAATGAATACGGCTATTTAGCGATTTCAGTCCTGCAGAACTTCTTCAAAATATTATGGCTCCGTGTTGTCCCATTGTAGGGAACAACACGGAGCCATAATATTTCCACGATACTATAACACACAAAAGTTAAGTATTAGAATGGGATGCATATTGTTTCAGGAGTGACTAGTAAAGTTAATATATTTAAAAAATGCACATTGTTGATACTATTTATGATTTTGATTGACTATAGCGTAACACTATATCGTATTATATTAAATTAGTTAAATATAAACCTGCCAAATTGAACAATATGCGTTAATAAAAACCTCATGCGTTAATAAAAACCTCTTGACAGATTAGTAAGGTGCCTGTATATTATTATTAAGGCACCTTACTATTTTGAAGTATTGTTAGGAGGAAATCAATATGTATGAAGAAAAGCATGATTTAATGGGACTGTTCTCACATCTGCAATGGCTGCTGCACAGACATTATCATCAGCATCGAATGGTCTGTGGTCCAATGGGCAATCCACATCGGGGTCAAGGCCGAGTCTTATCTTTACTGAAAATACAGCCTGAGATTACTCAAAAGGAATTGACATATCTGTTGGATATGCGTCCTCAATCCTTGGGGGAACTGCTAGCTAGGCTGGAACAAAACGGATATATCACGTGCACAACTTCCGAGAAAGATCGCAGAAGCATTGACATTAAACTTAAGTTCATACCCTTTACTATTGCATTTATAACAAAGTAAAAAAGCCCTTGACTATAGCCTTACACTATACCTTAGAATATTTAAAAGTAAGCTCTCTGGATATGCGGTAAAGGACACTGGAGAAAAATCGAGAATGGAACCGTCGCCATTATGTTTTTTTTTTGAACCTACAGTTAGCGTTGTCTAACCTCGCAAGGCGTTTTTTTAGCCTTTATAGTTAGATTTCACTAACTAGTTTATATAATTAGGAGTGAGTACATGCAGACACTGAAAGTAACAAAAGACAAAAAAGTGAACGGGGTTACAATCAAGCGGATAAGCCTGTTCCTAATATTTATTATTCTTACAGTTCTTTCTCTTATGATAGGTGCTGACAATAACGTAACCATTGGCAATCTTATTAAGATGGATGATACAGCAGGGCAGACCTTTATTATCAGCCGAGCGCCAAGAACCATCGCCATTATATTGACTGCATCTGGCCTCAGCATAGCAGGATTGATTATGCAGGCCATTAGCCGAAATAAGTTTATGTCTCCATCCACTTCCGGCACAACGGATGCGGCCATGCTCGGAGTTTTGCTATCTTATTTGTTAATAGGAAAACAGCCCCATATCATACAAGTAATATTTGCCTTTATCTTCGCTCTGTGCTCTACCATTTTGTTTATGACCGTTTTAAACAAAATTAAGCTCAGGGATGCGGTTTATGTTCCTCTTGTGGGTATGATGTATGGCGCTATTATTAAAGCTTTTACCACTGCAATTGCTTACCATTTCGGCGCACTGCAGATCGTATCTATTATCAGCCTTGGAACATTTAACCGTTTCACAAATTTTAACCTTCTCTACATAGTCTTAGTACCGTTATTTCTGTCTGTCATTTATGCGACACGTTTCAGTATAGCGGGTATGGGCGAGGATTTTTCTAAAGGCTTAGGACTTAATTATAAAAGGACTATATTCCTTGGGTTATGTATCATCGCTGTTATAAGTGCTGCCTCATTTGTAACGGTTGGTCCCATAACGTTTGTTGGGCTAATCATTCCCAATATGGTTTCGGCTTTTTATGGAGATGATGTAAAAAAATCTATTTTTGATGTGGCGGTTTTGGGTGCGGTATTTGTACTTTTATGTGATATTTTCAGTAGGCTGATCATTTATCCTTACGAGGTTGCGGTTGGCTTCACAATTGGTATAGTCGGCGGTCTAATCTTCCTGATTATACTTTTCAGGAGGATCAAATATGGAAAACAATAAACGCATTCGCAGAATGTTCTTTGTTTTGAGCATTCTGATTATAGTTGCAGTCATTATCTATTTTTACGCAAGGGTCATTGGAAAGTCTTTAGACTCAGGACTCCCACTTACAGCAGATATCGCTAAAAAAATAGCTTCCAGAAGCGCTATGAGCATCTTAGGTATGACAGTTAGTGCTGCGCTGATCGCTGTCGTCAGCTTAGCTTTCCAAACGATTACTGAAAATAGGATTTTAACGCCGAGCATGATCGGTTTTGATTCGGTTTTTATGGCTACACAATCCGTGCTTGTATTTTTGGCAAGCAGATGGGCTGTATCGAAGCATCTATTCAGCAATCCCTATCTTAATTTTTTGATCACGACCGGGATGATGATGGTAATTTCCATGCTGATGTACAGGATCATATTGAGAAAAAATAAAAATAACATCGTGTTTTTGCTGCTATTTGGTTTAATATTATCCGGTATGATACGGAGTTTTACAAATTATATTGAAGTGCTTTTAAATCCCCAAGAATTTCAACAGCTTAAGGCTGTGACATCCGTTACTATAACCAACATGAATACGGGTATTATTCTATTGGCCGCGCCCGTAATGCTAGTTCTCGTTTTTCTGTTTATGAGAAAAAGCCGGGAATATGACGTTATGCTTCTCAGTGAAAGCAACGCTAAAAGCTTGGGCGTTCCTTATACCAAGCGGTTGAATACGAACTTGATACTTATTGCTCTCGCCATGGCCATCACGACGGCGCTAATAGGCCCGCTTACATTTTTGGGATTACTCGCTGTGAATATTGCCCGAGAACTGTTTAGGACCTATAAACATTCTGTACTATTTATAGGTTCCATCCTTATCGCAATTTTATTTTTAGTATTAGGGCAAGGCATTGTAGAGCTTTTAAGATACGCAACTCCGGTTACTGTATTGATCGATTTGGTAGGAGGAGTATACATGATTTGCTTAATTTTAAAGGAGAACAAACTATGATTGAAATAAAAAACATATCCCAAGCATATGGCAATACCCAAGTGCTTAGGGAAGTAAACTTGATTATAAAGGAAAAGAGAATCACCGCTCTGATCGGGGCTAATGGAGCTGGCAAGAGCACCTTGCTGAATGTGGCTGCAAATTTGCTTGAACCATGTGCAGGTACTGTTTTACTTGACGGTAAGGATATTAAGGAGATGAAAAGCCAGGATATCGCCAAAAGAATTGCCATATTAAAGCAGACACAGCATTTAAATATGCGTATTTCTGTTAGGGATTTAGTTTCATTTGGAAGATATCCTCATAGTCAGGGTCGATTGAAAGATGAGGATGAGCAAAAAATAAGGCAAGCTATCGAGTATATGAATTTAAAAGAAATTGAGAATAAGTTCATTGACGAGTTATCAGGCGGGCAACGGCAAAGAGCCTATATTGCAATGATTCTTGCACAGGATACAAAATACATTTTTTTGGATGAACCGCTTAATAACCTGGACATTAAGTATTCTGTAGAAATGATGACTATACTAAGAAAGCTGGTCAAAGAACTTAGTAAAACGGTGATTATTGTCATGCATGATATCAATTTTGCCGCAGCCTATGCTGATGATATTGTTGCTATGAAGGGCGGTCAAATTATGAAAGAGGGAGCTGCACAAGACATTATTGATCAGACTGTTTTAACCGAAGTATTTGACCATGAATTCTGCATTGCCAATGTTTATGGTAAAAAAGTCTGCGTCTATTTCCCTCCTGAGGATAAATCAGCAAAAGGCGACGCTATTAATGAATAAATCAATATGCACTTATGTGTCCTTTGAAATAAAATCAAAGAGGTAAGGAGGTATCACAGAATGTTTCGAAAGACAACTTTATATTTATTTTGAGCATTTGATGGCAGGTATTATGCAGCGCAAAACTATGCGCAAAAAACAAATTTGTTAGCGTGCGGTAAAGCACCGCTAAAAATACAGGAGGTATTCAAAATGAAAAAAAGTATTTTATCAATGGTCATGGCGAGCATTATGGTTTTCTCCCTAACCGCTTGCGGCCAGGAAACTGCAACTCCCTCGGGAACTACAACTCCCGCTGACAGTGAAACTTCGGCTCCACAGGAGGATAAAACTGTTACCGTTAAAGATGCCACAGGGGAAGAAGTTACTGTCAAGGTCAATCCCAAACGCGTTGCAATTTATGATTTAGCAATATTGGACATATTGGACACAGTAGGTTTCGATAAAACGGGAATAGAAACGCTGGGACTTCCAAAAACAGAATCCAGCTTGCCGGACTATCTCGGAGAGTATCGGGACAATGATAAATATGTTAATGTGGGAACATTGTTTGAGGCCGATTATGACACACTGGATTTGCTTCAGCCGAATTTAATCATAGGTGGCGGACGTTTTGGCAGTAAAAATACAGAAGGCAAAACGATTGACGATGTCAAGAAGCGTTACCCCGATGCTGCATACATAGAGCTGGACATCGATTTATTTGTCGACGATGTAGAATACCCGTATGAAGAAGGGTTAAAGAGAAATTTCGATATCTTAAGCCAGATTTTTCCTGAATTAAAACCAGGACTTGATAAGGGAATAACAGAGCTTACTCAAGGTTTTGCTGATATCAGAGCGAAATCCGGTGATGCAGATACTTTGTTCCTTATGATTGGTCCTGGCTCTATTAGCTTCTATGGTCAGGAAGGCAGATATTCTTTGGTACACAAGGAATTTGGGTTCAAGCCTGCTGATACGACAACCCAAGAAAGCGGTTATCATGGAGCGGAAGTAAATGCAGAATATGTCAAGACCGAAAATCCTAAGGTTATACTTCTGCTGGACAGAAACGCTTCATTGGGACAGGAAGGCTCGGGTAAGGAATTCATGGCCAATTCTTTGATTCAAGAAACCGATGCATACAAAAACAACAATATCTATACTCTTGATAATACAGCTTGGTACCTGCTAACCGGAGGTTATACTTCGACAAAAAATATGATCGCGGATTTGCATCAATATACTGATACATTGAAGTAATACCGGCCCAGCGTTCTATAAAAAACAACATGGAGAGATCAAGTCTGGTTTTTACTGGGCAGATCTCTCCATGTTTATATTTGTGCTTTAGTGTCGAAGCTGAACAAACGCCCACCATTCGGGTGGAGAACGCGTTGTTCAATATGCTGGACAATGTCTCTGTGGTGGCTTCCTACTTCGACACCAACTACGAGGCGGTTGCAGAGTCAAAGACTCAGGTCCCGCTTTGCTCTAACACGGTGCACGGCAATGTTTCCGTCAGTGAACAGCTTGACGGTTTTGGCATAAAGTCCATAGCCCTCGACCTGCGCACCCCAAGTCATATGCGGGACGATTTTAGGCTTCTTGGGAAAGTGTTTCAGTGCGAGAATAAGGCACAAAAAATTATTGATTTTTATGACAAATATGAAAAGCTGATTTCAGAGCATATAAAAGATGTTCCGGAAGCGGATCGCCCGACCATGTTCTTTGAAATGCACTCTGGCCCATTCTCTACAGGACTTGCGGATTCTCCGTTCTACGAGCAGGTGGCGTTAGCGGGCGGACGTAATGTTGCCGCAAATATAGACAATACTTTGGCAGAGACAACGGAAGTGAGCGCAGAGTGGCTGGCGGAGCAAAATCCTGATTATATTCTCTGCGAATCTATTGGGCTTGGATATACGGCAACATCTATAAACTATTTAAGAATTACAAAAATCATTTAAAAAAAATCTATATAATCTTTGATCATATAACCATTAAAGACAAGTTTATTATTTTACAATTTTCATTAAAAATAGGAAAACGAGCAGTGCCACTTTGGTATAGAGTTTTTAAATATAAAGAAAATGGTAATAAAAATTTTAAACATGTTAAAGAAGGTTTAAACTTTATTTATTCAATAACAAAAGAATATGACTATGAA
>NZ_WSFU01000011.1 GCF_016820635.1 Anaeromonas gelatinilytica
GTAGTATTTTTTCATTATAAATTTTTAGTTTCACTCAATAATCATAAGATTTTCAGTGGCCTCATTACAACATAGTTACCTTTTTTTATAATCCTCTTAATCCTTCTGGCTTGTAATTATTCTCTTTTAAAGCTTCATCTATCTCCTCTAATAATCTATCCTTATCTCTATTCAATACTCCTTTAAGAGATATATAATTCGAAGCATGATTCGATCTGAATACACAATCATTCACTTCTATATTTTCTATAAATAACCTTGTCTCTAACATCACTTCTTCTGGAGATAATGGATTAAAATCTCCATATTTATAATCATTATACAATTCTGTTCCTTCTTCTAACATTAATGTTAATAATCCTACATAGTCAGGATTTATTGCATTTATGACTTTGGCTGAATCAATAGCATGATTCTTAATATACTCTCTTCCCCCTATCCCAGATATCAATGTTACCGATAAATCTATTCTCGACTCTTTAGCTTTTTTTCCAGCCTCAATGATATACTTACTATCTATCTCTTTATTTATCTTATCTAATATAGTATCATTACCTGATTCAATACCCATATACATAATTCCTAACCCATTATCTTTTAAGGCTTTAAGTTCCTCTACACTTTTATTTAATATATCTCTAGGTGTAGCATAGATACCTACTCTTTCACACTCCGGGAAAATTTTTATTATATGTTTTAAAATCCTTAGTAAGTCTTCTGTTTTTAATATCAAAGCATCACCATCTGCTAAAAATATTCTTTTTATATTTTTATAATATTCCCTTGCAGATTCTAAATCTTTTATTATATCTTCTACTCTTCTTATTCTAAATTTCTTATCTTTATACATACTACAGAAAGTACATTTATTATGGGCACATCCTATTGTAGCTTGTACTATTAAACTTCTAGCTTCACTAGGTGGTCTATAAATCATTCCCTCATATTTCATTTCTCAACCTTCCTTTTACTTTAGATTCTTCTTCGATTATACCAGAAAAATTATAAACTTCAATTCGTATCTCATTAGTACAATTTTACCTAAAATTATTATACCTGAGATATAATAATTTTCAAATCATAAATTAAAAAGATGCAACAATTTGCATCAAGAATAATATATTTATATAAAATATTAAATTTGCTTAATATATATAAATGCTTTATAATACTCTTTATACGTTATTCTAAAATACAAGGAGGGAAAATTATGAGAGACAAATGGTCTTCAAATTTGGGATTCATTTTAGCAGCCTCGGGTTCTGCAATTGGATTGGGAAACTTATGGAAATTTCCCTACAATGCAGGAGCTAATGGTGGCGGTGCATTTGTACTTTTATATCTTTTATTTTTAATTTTAATAGGTATACCTTTAATGATATCTGCTATTACATTAGGTAGAAAGACACAACTATCTGTTTTTGGAGCTTATAAAAGTATTAATCCAAAATGGTCTTTTGTTGGTGGATTGGGTGTTATCTGTGGTTTTATTATTTTAGCTTTTTATTCTACTGTAGGAGGATGGGTAATATATTATTTAAAAACTGCTATACTAGGTGGTTTAAACTCTACTGATCCTATTTTCCTTGGAAATTTATTTGGAAATTTAATGAATTCTCCTGTTGAACTGTTGCTATATCAATTTATTTTTATGCTAATCACCATGTTTATTGTTCTAAAAGGTATTAGCAATGGAATAGAAAAAGCATCTAAAATAATGATGCCGTCATTATTTATAATAATAATTATTATTATTATCAGGAGTATAACACTAAATGGAAGTTTAGTTGGAATAGAATTTTTATTTATACCAGATTTTTCTAAAATAAATATGGATGTAGCTATGAATGCTTTAGGTCAGGTGTTTTTTTCCATAAGTATCGGAATGGGTACTATAGTAACTTATGGTAGCTATTTGGATAAAAAAGACAATCTATTAACAACATCTTCTATGATTCCTTTACTTGATACATTGATAGCAATACTTGCAGGTCTTGCTATTTTACCAGCAGTATTTGCGTTGGGCTTTGAACCTACTGAAGGACCAGGACTAATGTTTATTACTCTTCCTGCGGTATTTTCATCTATGCCTCTTGGTAATTTATTTTGTATTTTATTCTTTTTATTAGTATTATTCGCAGCATTGACATCTTCTATATCAATGCTAGAAGTTGCTGTATCATATTTCGTAGAAGAAAAAAAGAAAAAAAGAGTTCCTTCTACTGTCATAATAGGTATTATTATATTCCTATTAGGCATACCTGCTTCTCTATCTTTAGGTACATGGTCTTTTAAAGTATTGGGAACATTAAATTTCTTTGACCTATATGATAAATTAACTGCTAATATCCTCCTAACAACTGGTGCTTTTCTATTGACTATTTTTATAGGATGGGTATTGAAACCTGAAGAAGCTATTAAAGAAATAGAGAGTTCTGGTATTAAGTTTAAACTAGCAAATATATGGACTATATTAATTAAATATTTAGTTCCTATTGCAATTGGTATAATATTAATAAATTCTTATATAGATTTCATAAAATCTATATTAAATATTAGTTAATCATAAGATAGAGATAAGGTTAACCCCTTTCTCCATCTTATTTTTTATTCGTGCTAAAATTATTAAAATATTAAAATATTAAAATATTTCTGATATCAAATGACTTATTTTACTTTTTAATATAAAATAGAAATAGAAAAAACGAAAGGATGATTATATGGAAAATTTTCAACATCTATTAGAGAAATATGCTGAGTTAGCTGTAAAAATCGGAGTAAATATACAAAGGGATCAAACCCTTGTTATAAATTCTCCTATTGAAGCTAAAGAATACACAAGAGCCTTATCTAAAGAAGCTTATAATGCTGGAGCAAGAAATGTAATTATTGATTGGAACGACGAACAATCTACTTTAATAAAATTCCTAAATGCACCAGATAAAGCTTTTAAAGAATATCCTAAATATTTAGCTGATGGTAAAACAGACTTAGCTAAAAAAGGAGCAGCTTTTATCTCTATCTCTGCGTCAAATCCTGATTTGTTCAAAGATGTAGATCCTAGTAGAATAGCTACATATAATAAAACTGTATCATTAGCTCTAGAAAAATACAGAGAATATATGATGGCTAGTAAAGTAGCTTGGTCAGTAGTTTCTGTTCCTACCGAAGATTGGGCTAAAAAAGTCTTTAAAGATTTAAATGGAGAAGAAGCAGTAGAAAAACTATGGGAAAAAATATTTAAAATAACTAGAATGGATAAAGAAGATCCTATAAAAGCTTGGAGAGAACATTTGGACAATCTAGAATCTAGAGTTAAATTCCTAAATAATAAGAGATTCAAAAAATTACATTTTAAATCCGAAGTAACAGATTTAGAAGTAGAACTTCCAGAAGATCATTTATGGGCTGGTGGTGGTGAAGAAAATGAAAAGGAAACTTATTTCGTAGCAAATATGCCTACTGAAGAAGTTTTTACCCTACCATTAAAAACCGGAGTAAATGGAGTAGTTAAAAATACAAAACCTTTTAACTATAGCGGTAGTTTAGTAGACAATTTCACATTAACATTTAAAGATGGTGAAGTAATAGATTTTACAGCGGAACAAGGTTATGAAACATTAAAAAAATTAATGGAAACTGATGAAGGAGCAAGTTATCTAGGTGAAGTTGCTCTTGTACCAGATGATTCTCCAATATCAAATATGGATACTATATTCTACAATACCTTATTTGATGAAAATGCTTCTTGTCATTTAGCTCTTGGAATGGCTTATCCAACATGTATAGAAAGTGGCGGGAATATGACTAATGAAGAACTTAAAGAAAAAGGAGCTAATAATTCTTTAATTCATGAAGACTTTATGATAGGATCCCCTGATATGGATATAATAGGAGAAACTAAAGATGGAGAAAAAATACAAATATTTAAAGATGGTAATTGGGCAATATAATGTAAAAGAGAGAATTGATATATATCAATTCTCCCTTTTATTTAGTAAAATCCTTTACCGAATCCTGGAAATAAAAAGAAAATAACTACAATCACAATTATAATAAGTAATAAATCATCGTCAAAACCAAAAAATCCTCTTCCTGACATAACAACACCTCCTAGTAATACTATCTTATGCGCTATTAATCATATTGCTACTACTAATAAAGGTTTACTTTATAAAAATTATATTATAAGATATTCTTTGATATTTAATTATTTTAGAAATAGAGATGATGTATTATATGAATATTCTTACGGTTAAAAATCTGACTCATGGTTTTGAAGATAAAACATTATTCCAAGATGTTTCTTTTAGACTTTTAAGATGAACCTACTAAGGAAGGCCTAGGCCTTCCTTTTTATTATTCATTATATATTTTTATATTTATATTATTCATTAATTTACTTGAAACTAAACCTGAAACCATTGATCCGCTTACATTAATAGCTGTTCTACCCATATCGATTAGTGGTTCTATAGCTATCAATAATCCTACTAATCCTACTGGAAGTCCCATAGTAGATAATACTACTAATGCTGCAAATGTAGCTCCACCACCAACTCCAGCTATTCCAAATGAACTTATTGCTGTTACTATAATTAATTTGATTAAAAATGCTGGTGCTAATGGATTTATCCCTACGGTAGGTGCTATCATAATAGCTAACATTGCAGGATAAATACCAGCACATCCATTCTGCCCTATACTAGTTCCTAATGAAGCTGATAAATTAGCATATCCATCTGAAACTCCTAATTTATCAATCTGTGTTTCAATATTTAGTGGCAATGCTCCTGCACTTGTTCTTGAAGTAAATGCAAAGGCAAGAACTGGTGCTGACTTTTTAATGAACTTTATAGGATTTAATCCAAATATGGCCAATATAATAAAATGAATTATCATCATTAAAATCAATGCTACATAAGATGCTAATACGAATTTTAATAATCTATAGATTTCCTCAAAATCACTTGTAGACATAACATTAATCATTAATGCTAATACCCCATAAGGAGTTAATCTTAATATAATTGTTACCATTCTCATAACCACATCATGTAATGTTTCAATTATTTTTGAAAAATGTTCAGCTGATTCTGGTTTCTTTCTTCTCAATCCCATTGTTGATATTGCAATGAAAGCAGCAAATATAACTACTGATAATGTTGATGAATCACCTTGCCCAGTCATAGAATAAAAAGGATTAGTTGGAATAATACCTATTATTTGATCTGGAATACTTTGTTGTTGAAACTCACCTAGTCTTTCCTCTAATCTTTCTCCGGCTTCAATTTCATTTTCTCCTTGTTGCAATCCTTCGGCTGTTAAATCAAATATACTAGCAGTCCCTGCACCTACTGCTGCTGAAATAGCTGTAGTTAAAACTAATACCAATATTATTATACCTGCCATTTTACCAAGATTTTTAGAATTTTGATTTATTATTGCACTAGTTATAGCTACAAATATTAATGGAATAACTATCATCTTTAATAATCTAACATATGCAGACCCTACTATAGAAATCCATGTATTAGACTTCATAACTACATCTGAACCTGCACCATATATTAATTGTAATATTCCTCCAAAAATAATTCCTCCTACTAAGGCTAAAAATACCCTTTTAGTAAAAGATATATGTTTTTTCTGCATTAAAAATAATCCATAAATAATACCTATAAATATTAGTACATTTAAAATAATTAATATTATATCATTCATAATTAACTCCCTCCTAATTTTAATCTTATTTATATTATACACACAAATTCCGATAAGTAAATAGGGAATTGAATTTTTTTATAAATCTTCTATCTTTACTCCTGCCATTTTCATAAGATAAATAGCATTTCTTGTGGTTGATACTCCCCTCTTCAGCTTGTAATCAAAATGAATTTTACCATCTTTATAATATTCCTTAAAATGATAATTCAATACATTTCCTTTTGTTGTTTTTTCTAATTCTCCTAATTCTAAATCATGAGTGGATACTAATCCTATTCCATTATTTTTATATAATTGTTTCAATAACATTTTAGCTCCTAGATGTCTATCATAGGAATTCGTTCCCTTAAATATCTCATCTAATAGAAAAAATACTTGTTCTTTTCCCTCAGATGCTTTTACAATATTATTTATTCTTTTAAGCTCTCCATAGAATGAAGATACTCCTTCTTCAAGATCATCACTTATTCTCATGCAAGTCTGTAAATTCATCAATGAGCATCTTAATTTCTCTCCACAAATAGAACTTCCACTATAAGCTAATACTATATTTATTCCTATTGTCCTTAGAAAAGTACTTTTTCCTGCCATATTAGATCCTGTAATTAACACTATTCTTGAAGGATCTTCAATTTTTATACTATTACTTACAGCATCACTCCTAAGTAACGGATGAGCTATGTTTTGTGATATAATAACTGACTCTTCATCTGTAATCTCAGGTATTGCCCAATCAGGATTATCATATCCTAATAATGCTAAACTAGATAAGGCTTCTAATTCTCCTACTACAGATAACCATTCTTTTACTAAACTACCTGATTGTTTTTTCCATTTATGTAACCTTATTAAACATTGATAATCCCATAATGTTACTATCTTAATGGGCAAGAATAACATATTTTTTCTATTTAGAATCCTTTCTACTATTTTGTCTAATTCCCTTAGTTGTATAATAGCAGAATGCCCCTCTTCATTTTTTATTCTATTCCTTAACTTTAATAAATATGATGATTTGAATTTTCCCTTTTCAAAAATATTTAGCATTTTCCAATATACTTTTATCTCATCTTGATATCTATATACCTCATTAAATTCTTTATTTATGTTATTACTGTTTAAAAATCCCATTAAAATTTGAATTATAACCAAATAAATAGGTATTGACTTTGATATTATTTCAAACCCATATCCAGCAATCAAAGCTGTTATAGTAATCAATGGCAATATTTTGATTATAACTTTAATCCAACCTTTATCATAAAAACTATTTTTTCTCCTTGCCCATTCTACTAAACTTTTATTATCTTCACTTTTTACTTTTATAGTCATCCCTTCTGCTAATAACCTTTGACGAAACCATCTCTTTTTAGATAATTCTTTTATTGCTTCTTGTCGTTCATATATATTATCTTTATTCTTAGGAATATTAGATAAAATATATGCTAATCTATTTCTACCCTCTGATGTATATGCACTATTAATATATTGAAATAATGAATTTTGTCCAAATATATCTAGATCAAAAGTATAATCATGATTTTCATCTACATACTCTTCTCCTCTATCTTTAAAGGTATTCCAATTTCCTTCTACTCTATCTATTGATTTAGAATTTATATTTGTTAATATTATAAGATACTCATGTAAACCTTTTAGCTTGTTATGGAATCTTATTAAATATAGGAAAACACCCAGTATAAATAATAAAGTAGCCCATAAAATTATACCTCCAATATCCATAAATAAAAAAACAGCTACAATGATAAATATTATTGCTGTTATCAATCTAATTAAACTCACTATATTCATAATCTTATTGGTCTTAGTTGAAAGTTTAGAATATTTTTTCTTTCGTTTTTGATATATCTTTTTAGACTTCTGCAATTTTATATCCCCTTTCTTATGTTAAAATTATTATAATATATATTATTAGTTTAACATAATATATTATTTACCTTTAATTTTAAAAATTATTTATTTACTTATAATCATATATTCATCTACATTTTACAGAACTTATGAGCGAGAAAGCCCACTTCTTCAGATATGGGATGAAAGCGATATTTTTTAAATAGTTATTGCAGTTTATCAGCATAACTAATACAATGTATATATGAATGAATATAGAAAAACTAAAACAACAAC
>NZ_WSFU01000114.1 GCF_016820635.1 Anaeromonas gelatinilytica
TTCAAAGGATTTTGGATACTTTCGTATCACTCCATGCTCTTTATGAACATGGGAGGCTGTCAATATTGTAATTGTTAGTTACCTCCACCAATCGTTACAATTTTTATTCCATCCATTCACAAAACCTCCTAAATATTTTTTAGAATATTCTTTAAGTTTATTATATTTTGTTTTTTAAGTGATTTCAATTGTGATAGAATGTAACTGTACCAGTACAGTCAAGGAGGTAAAGATGAAAAATACCTATGAACGAATAGTTGAAGATATTGAAAAAGACATAAAGAACGGATGCCATAAGGCTGGTAAAAAACTACCATCTGTTAGAGAATTAGGCAATAAATACAATTGTAGTAAAAATACTGTTGTGAAGGCATACGAAACCTTAAAAAATAATCATATAGTTTATTCTATACCGCAAAGCGGCTATTATATCGTGGAAAAATTAATAAAAAATGAGGAAACAACTTCGTCGGTTATTAATTTTTCAACTGGAAACCCCATTATAGGAAATATGAATACTCCTGATCTAAAGCATTGTCTTGATCGTGCTGTGGATATCTATAGAAATAACTCTCTAAGTAGTAATTCTTGGGGAGGAGTAGGTTCATTAAGAAGAATCTTGCCTAAGTACCTCTCTGATTTTCAGGTATTTACAAACCATGATAATATATTTGTAAACTTAGGAATTCAACAAGCTTTAAGTATATTAACACAAATGCCTTTTCCCAATGATAAGAATTTGATTTTAATAGAGCAGCCGACATACCGTTTCTTTATGGAATTTTTAAAATTTTATGGTGCTAAAGTAATAGGAATAACAAGAGATGAAAATGGAATAGATCTAAATAGGCTTGAAGATATTTTCAAAAAGAAAAGAATTAAATTTTTTTATACCATACCTCGAAATCATAATCCATTGGGAACTTCCTATAATAGACTACAAAGAAAAGCTATCGCTGAATTAGCTGCCAAGTATGATGTATATATTGTTGAAGATGATTATTTTGGAGATATCTCTTTTGATAGTAGGTATGATCCTATTTATGCCTACTCAGACAATTATCATCATATATATTTAAAAAGCTTCTCCAAAATAATACCTTGGATGAGAATTGGATTCCTAGTAGTTCCATCTCACTTATTAAATATATTTCAACAATTCATTCAATTATCTTATTATTATTCCTATTTTTCTCCTTCTTTAGTATCTCAAGCTACACTAGAGATATATATTAGGAGTAATATCTTAAGAAAACATGTAACTTCTATTAAAAAAGAGCTCTCAGAAAAACAAAAAGTTCTAAGAAAAAATTTATGTACCCTTGAAGAATATGATATTAAATGCATTGGAGGAAAATCTGGATTTTACTCCTGCTTACAGCTCCCACATTATATAAATGAAAACAAATTAGTACAGGATTTAAAAAAACAGAATGTATTTGTTTTTCCAGGGGCACGTTTTTACTTAGATGATTCATTTTATAAAAAAAGTATACGTTTGAGTATTGCTTGTGTAAATCGTAATGACATTGATAGAGGATTTGAAATTATAAAATTTCAGCTTGAAAAATATAGTAAAGGATATATTTATTGATTTTTTAAGATTCTCATTTTTTTATATTAACATTAGTATTACATTTTCGTATTATGGTTTCTTATACAAATTATTTATATTATTAATGTTGTTTATACATCTATATAGGTTGTTTATACATTTGAACATGTTGTTTATACACTTATATATGTTGTTTATCCATTACTATTGAAATATGATACATAAATTTTGTAGAATATGATATATAATTGACGTGAAGCAACATAAAAAAAATGTTACATTTTTTTATAATATTGATTATTTTAAGTAACAAAATAGTTATATGTAAAAGAATATTATGTAATAATTTTATTTATTTATTATAAATGAAAACATATAATTAGAACAAATTTACAGATGAGGGGAAAATGGGTATTAAAAGCATTTCCGAAGTTTTGAAAAAATATTATATTGAGGAAGTAATAATTAGGGGTAAAAAAGTACAGGTTTTTGTTTTTACATCATTGGATAGTATCAGTGATGAATCACTAAAGGCTATGTTATCATTGATGCCATTAGAGCGTAAGATTAAAGCTAGTCGTTATAAGAGGAAAAGAGATAAAAAACTATGTATTATATCTTATATGTTGTTTATTTTAGCTATGGAAAAGGGATTTAATATTTATGGGCCTTATGATTTTTTGTTTAATGAAAATGGGAAACCTTTTTTGAAATATTTTCCAGAACTATATTTTAATATAAGTCATTGTAAAATTGGTGTGACTTGTGCTATTGCTAAGGAAAAGATTGGAGTAGATATTCAAGATATGATTCCCTTTAATATAAGATTAGCAGAATCTATTTGTTCTGAAAATGAACTGAGATTGATCAATAATTCTATTGATAAAGATTTAGAATTAACAAAAATTTGGACAATAAAAGAAAGTTATTTTAAAATGCTTGGAACTGGTTTAATTGAACCTTTAGGAAACTTAGATATATGTGAATTAGATAATTTTTATCAAAAAATTAATTTAAAGGAAAAATATGTTTTATCTGTAGCAATATAGATAGAAATAAATAGGGGGAAAAACATGAGAATTTTTATGAAGTACATTATAAGAAATATTTGGGAAAATAAGTTAAGAGGTTTCTTGATTTTATTTTCTCTTATGGTTTCTACATTTGTTGTATTTTTAAATTTTGTAGCTCGTGATGATATTATCCATCAGTATGAAACCTTACATGAAGAATCATATCGTGGGTACGACATGATTGTTAATCACGAGGATACAGATGATCCGTTTTTTAAGGAGGATGAATTTAAAACCGATAATATTGATGCTAGTAATAAATTATCAGCTATAACTACTTTTGGAGTAGTTGATAATGATGAGTTGACTCTCCAATTATATGGATGTAATAGAAAAAGTTATTTGGATGAGGGCTTATTTGTGATTTCAGAGGAGGATAATTTTAGTAATAGTAAAGATAATCAGATTTTAATTAGTCCTCAATTAGCTAAAAATTATGGGTACGAATTAGGCGATAAAATCTCAATTGAAACTCAAATAGGAGTAAAGGAATATGAAATAGGAGCTATTGCTAAAGAAACCGGATTATTTCTTGGTGTGGATAATGAAAATCTTATAGTTATGACTAATTCCGAAGTAGAAGAAATAACAGAACAAGAAAATAAAAGTAATGTATTAATGATTAGCCTTGCTGATAAATCCAACATAAAGAATAGTATTAAAACACTTGAAGAAAATAATGATGATTTTGTAGTGGAAACTTTGGTTGATCAGGAAACAATGGATTCTAATATTAATATGATTAGTCAAGTATTATTAATAATTTTGATATTAGTTTTATTGATGAATTATTATGTTATTTCTTCTAATGCTAAGGTTATTTTATTATCAAGAACTCCTGTAGTAGGGACTTTTAGAAGTTTAGGAGCAAGTAAAATTAAAGTTAATTCAATACTTGTTTTAGAGAATTTAGTATATGGTCTCTTGGGAGGAATTTTTGGTGTCATTTGTGGATTTTATTTTAGGGAAACAATATTAGAGACCATAGCCCAGGGTGTATTATCTAATGCTCCATTAGGAGAAATATCAGCACCAATCAATTATGTATACATAATATTTGCATTGATATTTGCTGTAATAATTCAATTGATTAGTGTTATACATGTAATTTATCATATTGGGAATTATTCTATAAAGAATTTAATATTTGAAGAATTAAGTTCTGTTCAAAAAGTTTCTATTGTTCTTACTGTATTAGGTTTTGTGTTACAAGGATTTTCTTATGTTTTATATAGAATAAACAATTCATATAATCTGATTTTAGCGATATTGGCTTTAGTATTTGCTATGGCTGGAGGAATATTAGTATTACCTTTCATCACTAAATATTTATCTTTATTTATGACTAAAATAAATAAATTGATATTTGGAGAAGCTCCTTCTTTAGGAACAAGGAATATTTCAACTAGTAAAATTATTAATTCTAATATTAAACTTGTAGTTATTTCACTTTCAATGATTTTAATGATTTTTATGACATCTTCGTCCCTCGAGAATTTATTCGTAAAAGCAAAAGGTTCTTTTGAATTAGATCTACAGTTATATGGAATGGAAAAAAAGGAAAATGATTATTTAAAATTAAAGAGAGTTCAAGGAGTAAAAGATCTTCAATTTTTATATAGTTATACGAATACTCTGACGGTCAATGGGAATGAAATGAATCTTATTTTATGTGGATTTGAAGACGAAAGACTTGGTGTTAAAAATAAAGATGGAAAAATAGAAAATCTTAAAAATGGTGAGGTTATGATTGATGAGTTCTATGCTATAAAGAACGGATTTGAAATAGGGGATCAATTAGAAATTGAATCAGATGATTTTAAAACTAAAAAAATTAAAGTGGAGATAGTGGGAACCATAGATTCATCTATATTTACTACAGCTAGAAATACAATAGTATTCTCTGAGGATCAATTTAAAAAGAATGTATCAGATATACCTAGCAGTATATATGTAGGTACCGATAAGAATCTAACACAGATGAAGAAAACTTTATATAAAGAATTATCTGGAGAAAATATTACCGTGGAAACTTTTAATGAATTTATTGAAAATCAAGAACAACAAGTAAGTGGTTTATTATCAATGGTATGGATATTTTTAATACTTTCTATATTGTTGTCAGCTATTGGATTAGTAAATAATCAAGTTATAGGATTTATACAAAGAAAGCGAGAATATGCTGTTTTATATTCAGTATCTATGAGTAAATTCCAGTTAAATATAATGATATTTTTTGAAATAATAAGTTCTTTTTTAATTGGATGTATATCTGGTTTAGTATTAAGTATTTGGATGAGTAAATTATTAGGGGTATTATTGAGTTCTATAGGTATTTATTTGGAATTTAGTTTCCAATGGGGAAATATTTTTACGGTTGTAGGATCAATTTTTGTTGTTCTGATGTTAACGGCAATAATTCCAATATTTAAAATTCTAAGGATGAATGTAATTGAAGAAATAAAATATGAGTAATTTAGATATTAAATTATTAATTTAATATCTAAATTAAAAGTAATTAAAAACAGAAATTGTGGGGGGTTGAAAATGAAAAAAGTTATTGAAGTAAAGAATCTTTGCAAAAATTTTGGTTCTGGAAATAATATTACAAAAGTTTTAAAAGATATTACTTTTGATGTAGAGGATGGTCAATTTCTATCTATTATGGGGCCTTCTGGTTGTGGAAAAAGTACATTGTTGTATTTAATGGGAGGTTTAGATGCTCCAACATCGGGGGAAATTTTAATAAATGATAGAGATATTCAAAAATTAAAAGACAGAGAAATTAGCAAAATACAGAGATCTGATATTGGATTTGTATTTCAGTTTTACAATTTAGTACATAATTTATCGGTAGAAGAAAATATACTTTTACCTATAGCGATGAGTGGTCAACGTGTAAAAAAATATCATAAAAAATTAGATGAAATTTTAGATATAGTAGGTCTTAGTGATAAGCGTAAAGATATTCCAAGTCATTTATCAGGGGGGCAACAGCAACGGGTAGCTATAGCTCGAGCAGTTATTACTAATCCTAGTATTATACTTGCTGATGAACCAATAGGTAATTTAGATAGTAAATCTGGTGAACGAATTATGGAATTATTTAGAGATATTAATTGCGAATATGGTATTACAATTATTCAAGTTACTCATGATGAGAGTAAGACTTTATATGGAAACCGATTAATTCGATTATATGATGGGATTATTATAGAAGATAAGGTGGTGGCTAATTAAATTATGAGTAAGCAACAATTGAATAAAAACATAGAAAAGATATATCCTTTAAGTCCTCTTCAAGAAGGAATGTTATATCATCAACTCTTAGATGAGAAATCTGGAGATTATGTTGTGCAAACAACTTTAAAAATAAATGGAAAATTTTCAGTAGATGTGGCAAAGGAAAGTATACAGCTTCTTGCGACAAAACATGATGTATTAAGAACAATCATTCCCTTGAATAGGTTTAAAAAGTCTGTTCAAATAGTGCTTAAAGAAAAAGAAATTGAGTTTAAAAAATTTGATTTCCAAGGATATTCATCAGAAGAACAAGAAATTAGAATAGACGAATTTCTTAAAAAAGATGTGGAAAGAGGATTTGATTTTGAAAAATCCTCTAATTTTCGTGTTGCTATAATAAAATTATCTCATGATGAATGGATTATGGTATGGAGCTTTCATCATATTATTATTGATGGATGGTGTTTATCTATACTTTTTCAAGACTATCTGTCTTATTATTTTGCTCTTAAGAAAGGTGAATCTAAAGAAAAAATTGTTACTTCAATAAAAAATTCAAAGAGTGTTGAACTTTCTTATAGTCAATATATTAAATGGTTGGAAAGACAAGAAAAAGAAGAAGTATATAAATATTGGGAAGAGCTTCTTGATGGATATGAGACAGATGCCAAAATTGATTCTTTTTCAGGTGAAAAAGTAAACGGCAATAAAATTTCAGAATCGAATCTTTTTTTTGAATCATATGAATATAAAGCCATAAAAGAAAAGTCTGCATCTTATAATGTGACAGTGAGTACAATGATTGAAGCGGCTTGGGGTCTTTTACTACAGTTTTATAGTGGTTCTAATGATGTGGTTTTTGGGAAAGTAGTTTCGGGAAGGGACATTTCATTACCAGGAATAGAAAAATCGGTAGGATTATTTATTAATACAATTCCTTCAAGGGTCAAAACTAGTGAGGATATGAGTTGTATAGAATTATTGAATAATATACAAAATCAAGGTACAAAAAGTTTAGAATATCAACACTGTTCTTTGGCTGATATTCAATCAAGGACTTTTAAAGGAGATTTTATTCATTCAGTTTATGCTTTTGAGAATTTTTTAACTAATCCAGGAATATTGTCAGAACAGGAGGGTTTGACTTTTGAAATTATCAAATCTCGAGAGCAAACTAACTATCCACTTACTTTACGTGTTAATCAACTTGGAACATTAAGATTGGATATGCTTTACAATACTAATCTATTTTCAGAAAAGGATATTAATTTGATTCTTTCTCACTTAAAGGAAATAGTTATTTATTTTGCTTTAAATCCAGATTCTTTAGTGAGTTCTATAGATATAATAACAGATGAAGAAAAGAATGAAATTACTAAAGTCTTTAATGATGTTGAAATAGATCATAATAAGGATCTCAATGTTAAGGAAATATTTGAAAAAACAGTTGACAAATATCCTAATAAAACAGCCTTAGTATATGAAG
>NZ_WSFU01000123.1 GCF_016820635.1 Anaeromonas gelatinilytica
TTTTGATAGAGAAGCCTTTAGTAGTTTAGAACCCCATTCCTTCAGGTGTGGGAGCAGTCAGTTCTAAAATACGCTTATTTTCTTCATGTTAAAACTCCCCTTTTCTTCTGAAACACTCTTATAATAAGTCTATTATAATCATATCTTTATATGAAATAGATTTTAAGTGACCTCCATAGGTTTTATGCTAGGCATCAGCTACATTAATATGTACTTGATTCAACTTCTCTCTCAATTTTTCTACTTCTTGTTTTAAAAAAATTTTCTTAGATAATACAGCAGCCATACAATCACCATCCTTAGTATTTTAATAACTAACTAATGAATTGGTATATTTATACCCAATTAATAATAAATATAAATTTTTTGCCATCTATAAGTTTATCCAATCTATCTTGTGTATAAATTTATTATTTATGATAATAATAGCTAAAAGAAAGGTGGAATACACATGTCATTTAAAAGAATTATTTATAGTATCATAGTAATTATAATTACAATATTTTCTGTCTCAATCATATTAGAATTTCATATCAACACATCAAAAATAAATGTATCATATTATACTGAAAATAATCTGAAAAATAATATTGAAACATACATAGATACTATATCTAGAGGAACTAATTCCACTGAAAAGGAATTAGAAAAGCCTATAATTCCTGATAAAAAAGATACTCAAGAAAAACCTAAAGAAAACACAAGAGAAGAAAATATGGAAAAGGAAAATTCTACTGAAAAAGATATTCTAGGAAAATCAATAAATGAAAAAAATGTTCCTCAAAACTTAATAAATAAAAAAAATGAAATATTTTCAAGTTTAGAATATGATAAGGAATATGATAAAAAAACTCAAGATTTTCTTATACACCAATTAGAAGAAGATATTCGAAAATCAAAATTAAATCAATTTCATAATAGATTATCTCAAGAAAAAACTATTGAAGATATTAATATAAGTAAAATAAAAAATAAACTTTCTTCCAAAGACAAAAATGAACTACAAAGAATAATAGACGAATTAGGTTCAATAAATAGTCTAAAATTAATGAAAATAATAAAAGACGGTATGAGTCCTGAAGAACAACAAGATATGCAAAATTTACTAAAAAATAAATTAACAGAAGAAGATATAATATTATTAAATGATATATTAGGTAAATATATTGACGAATAAAAACGGGGGTTAAAAACCCCCACTTTTATTTAACCATATTTTTTATATCTCCCAATATATTTTCTTCCATAGATTTAAGTTTAAATTCTACATCTTCATTATCTTTTCCATTTGCTGAAAAATATATCTTTAGTTTTGATTCTGTCCCAGAAGGTCTTAATGTAAACCAACTATCATCATCTAATACGAACTTAAGTACATTTGAAATTGGAAGTTGAATCCTTTCTTCTTTATTATTTAAAACATCAATAGATTTACTATTCTTATAATCACTAACTTTAATTACTTTTTTTCCACCTATATTATTAGGATAATTTTCTCTATAATTATCCATTACTTTTTTGATCTTGTCATTACCTGCAATTCCTTCAAGTTTTATAGAATGTAATGACTCTTTAAAGTATCCATATCTATCATATAAATCCATTAAAGCATCATATAAATTCATACCTTGCTTCTTATAAAAAGCTGCCATCTCTACTATAAGCATAGATGCTACTACTGCATCTTTATCCCTAGCATAGGTTCCCTTTAAATAGCCATAACTTTCTTCATACCCAAATACAAATTCCTTATTGTTATTCTTCTCAAATTCACCTATTTTCTCACCAATAAATTTAAATCCGGTTAATGTATCCAATACCTCTAATCCATGCTTTTCAGCTATTACTCTACCTAACTCACTTGTAACTATTGTCTTGATTACCACACCATTCTCTGATAATTTACTATTTTTAACTATATAATCTAACAATAAAACTCCTGTTTGATTTCCATTTAAAACTGTATATTTTCCTTCATTATTCTTAACAACAGCTCCCACTCTATCACAATCTGGATCTGTTCCTAATAACAAATCAGCATTAATCTTTTCTCCTATATTTCTAGCTATCTCAAAAACCTTTGGATCTTCTGGATTTGGATACTCTACTGTAGAAAAATCAGCATCTGGATTTTCTTGATCTTTCACTACATGAAAATTTGTATATCCTAACTCTTTTAAAACTCTTCTAATTGGAATATTCCCAGTACCATGAATAGGAGTATATACAACTTTTATCTGTTTATCTACATCATTTCTGACTCTTTCTTTTTTCACTTTACTAATATATTTATCATCAATTTCTTTCCCTATAATCTGAAGTAATCCTTTAGTTTTAGCTTCTTTTTCATCCATCAATTCTATCCCCTCAAAGCTATCAATATTTCTAATATACGAAATAAGTTTGTTAGCTAGAGAAGGAACTAATTGACATCCATCATCTCCATATACCTTATATCCATTATATTCTGGTGGATTATGACTAGCAGTTATCACTATACCACCTGCTGCATTTAAATATCTTACAGCATAAGATAATTCTGGTGTAGGCCTCAAACTTTCAAATAAATAAGCCTTTATTCTTTCTTGTGCTAACACTAATGCTGCAGTTTTAGCAAATTCTTTGGATTTGCGTCTACTATCATAAGCTATAACTATTCCTTTTTCTTTATCGCCTTTATTTATTATATATTTAGCAAATCCTAAAGTAGATTTAGCTATAGTATATTTATTGATTCTATTAGTTCCAGCTCCTATTTTCCCCCTAAGACCTCCTGTCCCAAACTCTAATTCCTTATAAAACCTATCCTCTATTTCCTTAAGATTATTATGTATTCTTCTTAACTCATCTTTAATATCTTGGTCAAATTTCCCTTTAAGCCATTGATTATACTTGTCCATATACTCCACTTAACTCACCTCAATCAAAATTTTTACGATAAACTAAAGGGATGATATCATCCCTTTAGTTTATAATACGCTTTTATTTATAATGTCTTTTCTAATATTTTTTATTCTATCATATATTTCTTTCTTTTTCTTAGTATTTCTTATTCTTATGATAATTGGTATATCCATAATCTTATCACACATAGAATTAAGTATATTTTGGAAAACAAAATAATCCATATCAAAAGTAATATTAATTACTTCTATATAATTAATTATTTTCTCTAATTCTTGTTCAAAATTCATTCCATTATTGATAATATATTTATAAAATTTATTTATATTTAATGCTATTCTTATACTAGTTTTACTTATTATATCTATAAGTCTAAATCCATCTCCAAATAAGTTATAATCCTCTAACAATATTACAATAGGTATATCATATTTATGAGATAAATCATTTAAATCATAAATAGTATCAAATATCAATGATTTATCTATATTTTCATTTATATCTGGGGCTAAATTAACCACTACATGCTCTGTAGGTAAACTTTTAGCCATTTTTAAATTTACTTCTAATATCTCCATTGTAGCATCCCTTAATCTTTTTATAGAACTTAAGTAGAACACCATATTAGGGTCATTTTGATTAAATACTGGAGATATGTAACTTATTTTAATAGGATGTTTCTTTGAAAGATTAAATAAAGAAGTTATATTCTTAGCATCAGAAAATTTATTAGATAATTGTATCCAATTTATATTATTATTAATTATAAAATCTAAATCTATATTATCAACAGAAATACCCAAGTGTCTATTCATGGTTATCCCCCTTACAATCATTTCCTATTAGCTCATTGCAAAACTCTACAACTCGCATAAATACTACATTTTAATCTATTGAAATGGATAA
>NZ_WSFU01000085.1 GCF_016820635.1 Anaeromonas gelatinilytica
TTGAATTTTGATTTCCTTTGACTCAAAATGAATCAAACGTTAGCTTAATCTATTCGACAACTTTAAGTTGTCATTTAACTTTGTACTGTTCAATTTTCAAAGACCAATTTCTTTTGCGCCATTCCTGGCGACTCTTAATACTATATCAGGTATTTTGATTTTTGTCAATACTTTTTTGAAAAAAGTTTTTGTTACTTGTCGAATTCGTTAACTTTAGAGACGACTTCTAATACTTTAACAAAAAAATTATACTCTGTCAACTATTATTTATTATTTTGTTTAGCTATATATTTTCAAATGACCTTTAATAATATAACAAATTTAATTCGATAAGTCAATACTTTTTAAATTAAAAGTAGTGCATAACCCGTATTCCATATAACTATGCACCACTTATAACTTAAAGATTTAAAATTTTAATCTACTAATTCTTTCCCCATTGTAAAAGCTTTTATATTGATATCTAGATATTTTTCCTTAATCATATCTCTAATAATCTTATCCCAATCTATGCCTTCTAGCCCTATAGCCTTTACTAATGCTCCTAGCATTATTATATTTTGAGTTCTAATATTTCCTAATTCTTTAGCCAATTTAGCAGCTTTTATAATAATAGGTTTTGTTCTTTTCTCTAAATCTTCTAATATATTTTCTGGATATTCTAAATCACCAGTTAATATAGGTGCAGAAGGAATTTTATAATCGCTAATAACTAATTTCCCATTCATTTTCAAATAATCTATCCATCTTTCTGCTTCCATTTGTTCAAATGCTACTATTATATCTGATTGACCTTTACCTATAATAGGCGAATAAACTTTTTCCCCATATCTTATTTGAGTGGTTACACTTCCACCTCTTTGAGCCATTCCATGAACTTCTGACATTTTAACATCATATCCTGCATCAATTAACCCTGCAGATAATATTTTACTGGCAAGTATAATTCCTTGTCCTCCAACACCTACTAATAATATATTTTTAGTACTATCCATTTTATTCACCCACCTTTTTAATTGCATCAAAAGGACAAATTTGTAAGCATACATCACAACCTACACACATATCCTCATCTATTATAGAACCTATTTTTGAATCAAAGGATATTGCAGGACAACCAGCTTTCAAACACATTTTGCATTTTTTACATATATCCTGATCTACAATACAAGATTTTTTGCCTAATCCATAGTTTTCTATTTCTGATTGTGTAGATTTTTTAAGAACACATGGATATTTAGTTATAATAATCATAGGCTCATCTGTCTTCATTGCTTTATCAATAGCATTTTTAGTTTCATCTAAATTTAATGGATTAATTACTTCTATATTTCTTACTCCTATTGCTTCACATACTTTAACAATATCTATCTGGGGGGCTTCCTCTCCCATTAATGTAAAACCAGTACCTGGATTTTCTTGATGTCCTGTCATTCCTGTTATTCTATTATCTAATATAATGGTAGCTGAATTACCACTATTATATACAATATCAATAAGTCCAGTTATTCCCGAATGAAAAAATGTAGAATCTCCAATAACACCAAAAACTTTAACATCTCTACCACTTACTTCTGAAGCTTTATTAAAACCATGTCCAGCACTTATACTAGCCCCCATACAAATACATGTATCCATAGTGCTTAAAGGCGGAGCTGAACCTAATGTATAACATCCAATATCTCCTGTTACTACAATATTTTTCTTTTTACTTAACTCATAGTACAAACCTCTATGAGGACATCCTGCGCACATACTTGGAGGTCTGCCAACTATATTATCCTCCTTTTTATCTACAGTTTGTGTTTTTTCCCCGAATAAGGACTCCCTAATAATATCTGGATTAAGTTCTCCGATTATAGGTATTAAATCTTTACCTATTACCTTTATGCCCATAGCTCTAATTTCTGTCTCTAAATATGGTTCTAACTCCTCTATAACATATAATTTTTCTACAGAATCTGCAAATTCTTTAATTTTCTTTTTAGGTAATGGAAACGTAAATCCTAATTTAAGATAAGAAGCTTTTTCTCTAAATACTTCTTTTGAATATTGATATGCTACACCTGAAGTAATAACTCCTATCTTTTTATCATTCCATTCAATTCTATTTAAAGTAGTAATATTACTATATTCCTCTAATTTCTTTAATTTGTCCTCTACTATTACATGGAGTTTTCTTCCATTAGCAGGTGTGGCAACATATTTAGGAATATTTTTAGTATATTCTTTAATTTCAATATCATTCCTTTTGTTCTCTTCAACTAATCCTTTACTATGACATATTCTTGTTGTTAATCTATATAAAATTGGAACATCATATTTTTCACTTATTTTGTAAGCCTCTTTTATATAATCTTTAGCTTCTTGGCTATCACTTGGTTCTATCATTGCTATTTTGGATGCTTTTGCATAATATCTATTATCTTGTTCATTTTGTGAACTATGCATACCAGGATCATCCGCTGATACAATAACACATCCTCCATTAACACCTGTATATCCAAAAGTAAATAATGGATCAGCAGCTACATTTACACCAACATGTTTCATTGCAGCTAAAGTTCTTGCTCCTGCTATAGATCCACCAATAGCTACCTCTAATGCTACTTTTTCATTAGGTGCCCATTCTGAATAAATATCTTCTTTGTACTTAGCAATATTTTCTAATATTTCCGTGCTAGGTGTCCCTGGATAAGCTGAAGCTAAAGTCACTCCTGCTTCATAAGCTCCCCTTGCAACAGCTTCATTCCCAGTTAACAGCTTTTTCATATTTTCCACTCCCTTTTTATGCTATAACACTACCTAATGCTATAGAATTTAATTTTGTTTGCTGATCATCTGCTCTAGAAACTAATATTATAGGAGCCTTAGCTCCCATTATCACTCCAGCAGATTTTGCATTAGCAAAATAAGTCAAACTTTTTCCAATCCCATTTCCCATTTCAATATTAGGAACTAATAAAACATCTGTCTCTCCAGCAATACTACTATTAAATCCTTTTATTTTAGCTGATTCTTTAGATACTGCTAAATCTAATGCCAATGGTCCTTCTACAATTACATTTTGTATGTTTTTTTTCTCCCACATTTTTTTTATTTCTTCAGCATCTATTGTTGCAGACATTTTAGGGTTAACCTTTTCCTTTGCAGCAAGACAAGCTACATTAATCTTTTTATACCCTAAATTATCAAATGCCTGTACTGCATTTTCAATTATTGACACTTTTTCATTTATAGATGGTGTAATATTCATTCCTCCGTCCGTTATTACTAAAAGCTTATGATATGTTGGGATTTCATAAAACATGACATGACTTAATAAACTGTCTGTTCTTAATCCATAATCTTTATTAAGTACTTCCTTCAATAAAATAGAGGTATCAATAAGACCTTTCATAACAAAATCTGCTTTCCCTTCACTTACTAACTTAACAGCAATTTTTGCAGATTCTTTTAAATCTTTAGTATTAACTTTTTCATATCCCTCTATATTAAGTCCTATTTCAACTGCAATTCTTTTAGTTTCAAAAATATCACCAATTAATATAGGTTGTATAATATTTAATTCTGCGGCTGTCACAACAGACTTTAATACTTCTTTATCTTCACTGGCAGCCACTGCTAATATTTTAGTTTTTTGTCTCTGACTTTCTTCAACTATATCTTTAAGACTATTCATCATATCCCTCCTTTAGTACATTTTCTATTTTTTTATCCTATTATTTATATAATTAGATAATTTCTTTCTAAATCCTTTATAAAATTAAATTTAAATTTTTAATTTTCTGTAATTTATTCAATAGACTGTGCTCATGCTGGGTACACTAAAAAAAGAATGGAATTTAAATTCCATTCTTAAATTTATTAATTTCTCTCCTACAAGCTATAATTATATCATCCTCTGGATTCATATCATAAGCTTTTTCTATATCATTTTCCGCTTCATCTAAATTACCTTGTTGTAAATATGTCATTCCTCTATTACATAATATCTGATAGTCTTTTGGTTTTATCTCAATAGCCTTACTAAAACTAGAAATGGCTTCATCAAATCTTTTTAAATTAGCATAACATAATCCAATTTCATTTAATGCATCAACTTGCTTAGGTTCAATAATTAATACTTTATTAAAATATTTAATAGCTTCATTATAATTTCCTAATTGTCTATATCCTAAACCAATAAAAAATAAAAGATTCCACCAATCACTATTATCTTTTACCAGTGATAATAATTTTTCTAATCCTTCTTCTGATTTTCCTCTTAATATTAAATTATATCCTTCTTCATATTTAACATCATCCTTTATTACTTCTACTTCTAATTCTATTTCTTTTTTCAGTTCATCATTCGAAGTCATATTAATAAATTTTTCCCATATTAATTGTGCTTTCTTATATTGCTTCATATTTCTATAATGATAACCTAATTTATAATAAGTTAAATCAAAACTAGAATCTATATCTAGTATGGTCTCAAATTGATTAGTAGATTCTCTAAAAAATATATTCCCCTCTTTAATTTTATTTTTATTATAAAAATAAATCGCTTTAGTTTCTAATGCTAATCCATAACTGTATAAACCCTTAACATTTTCTTTATCAATATTGAGTAGAGCTCTTAAATAAATCATTCCTTCTTCAATTATATCATCATTAATCTTTTTAATACCTTCAGCTAATATATATCCATGGATATTTTCATTATACGAATACAATAAATCTAAATATTCTTTTCTATGTTTAAAATCGAAATCTATACCTAATAAATATATTATTCCTTCAATGATATATTTAAACTTAATTTCTTCAGAAGCATCTCCTTCTTTTATTTCTTTTAATAAATTATTTGCAACCAATGGAATAGGAATTTTGGAATCAAATTCTATACCTTCTTTCAATTTAAAATCATTTTTCAATTGAATAAAATAAATATTTTCGGTTTTCTCTTTAAAATATTCATCTATATTTTTTATCAAATTACCACCTCTATTATAAAATTTTATGGAATATCAAATCATCTACATATCTATTTTCTTTATCATCATAATGATGCATATTAACACATCCAGAAAATGTAAATCCTTGCTTTAATAGTGTACTTACAGAAGAATTATTATCACTATATACATAGGCTCTCGCAATTCTAATTCCTTTGTTTCTCATATCATCTAATCCAAAATCTGTCAACTTTTGAGCAATTCTTTTTCCTCTTAATCTTTTAGGTATCGCTGCCGTTAAAAAAACACTATGATTTTTATTCCC
Organism: Anaeromonas gelatinilytica; assembly: GCF_016820635.1. Taxonomy (GTDB): domain Bacteria; phylum Bacillota; class Clostridia; order Tissierellales; family SIT17; genus Anaeromonas; species Anaeromonas gelatinilytica. The sequence goes on from NZ_WSFU01000085.1 coordinate 5,269, forward strand.
CTTACCTCTAATTCCTCTAAAAACACCGGCAATCTCATTTTTATAATAAGCAGTGTATATAAACACATCTTCATCTCTTACCATATTTTCAATTTCATCTTTACTATTTATATCTGCAAATGTTATATCTATTGTTTCTTCCTTAAGATCTTGAAAAAACTCATAAACATTTGTTACATCTTCTTGATCCATAACCTTAAATTCTATATCCATAAATATATACCCCCTAAATTTTTATTTATATAAATCTCTCATAAAAATTCTTTTTCTTCTCGTACTAGTACTTAATTTATCAAATAAAACACCACGATAAATCATAACAAACGAAAATACTATTTGTCCTATGATATATATCAATATTGAATAAATAGAAAAATTCATTGAATATGCAAAACTTATCCTAAATAAATTTAATTGCATATCTCCGATTAAAAAATATAAAATAAATATAAACACAATGTTAGGTACAAACCATTCCAACCAATTCTCCTTTATAAACTCAAAAGCATAAACTATTGTACTCCACGGATCATAAAATTTTAAATATATAGACTCTGGTAAAGGATTCAATAATATAAAAATTCCTAATGGAATTATTATTGAAATCATGCTCCCCATACTTCCTAACAGAGGGGATAATACCATATTATATAATAAATTAGCTATCCATCCTATTATAAGAACTCCATATACCTTTCTTAACAACGCAGTGAACCCATATTTAAAATCTTCTAAAGTAAATTTTTCTGTTCTAATAATATTCTGTAACAGATATAAATAATTTGATATTAAAGATGCCATTGCTAGGGCAAAAATTAAACCTCCAATTATCCTTAACACTCCAACAAACAAACTATTTATCAAAATGGCTAAAATTATATTAATTAACATATAAGCAAAACCAGTTAATATAATTTTCCAATTCTTAAATAACAAATTTAAACTTGTCTTTAAAGTATCCCTATTCAGATATAAAATATCCTTGAAAATAACCATTCTATTCCTCCTTATAAAAATCCTTTGTTATATCTCTTACCTTAGATTTAGTAAATATTTTATTTTTACCTTTATGTTCAAATAATATAATCTTCTCTTTGTAAATAATATCATCTATCTCATAAGTATTAAATAATTTAAGTATATCAAATTTAAATTTTATAATAGATATATTTTTTATTATTTTTTTTACAGGAAAATTCCTATAATCAAATAAATATTTATTTATATTAATTTCTTGCTGTAAAAAATAATGTCTATATTTTTTTATCTTTTCTTCATCATACATTTCTATATATTTAGGTAATGATGAATTATTATTAAAAATATAATCATATTTTATTATATCATTGAATATATTTAAATCCTCTGAAAATCTATAATTAAAGTATTGATAAAGTATTTCATACAATTTTTTAAGACTATGAGAAATTGTATGATATTTTTTTTCTTCCCAATAAGATGAAAAATCCTCATAAAAATCAAAGGGTGTAGAAAAATAATTTTTAATAATAAATTTTATTGTATTTCTAAAATTCAATTCATTTCCATACTTTTCTACTAAATCTTCAATAATTTTAAGTTTAAGAATTTCTTTATAACTTATATAATCATTTTCCATTACTTCATAGGGAGGTTTATCTATGTATTTAAACCCATAAAGTTTTTCTTTATCTCTTAATTCAGAACCCTTTAATAACTTTAAAAATCCTAATTGTAATTTCTCAGGTTCTAAATCATACACATCATTAAAAGATTTTTTAAAACTATCATAATCTTCATATGGAAGTCCTACAATTAAATCTAAATGTTGATGAATATTTTTATAAGTATTTATTTTATTTACTACATAACTTAACTTTTGAAAATCTGTAGTTCTTCCAATAGCTTTTATAGTTTTCTCATTAGTAGACTGAACTCCTATCTCAAATTGAAACATTCCTTCTTTTATTTTACCTAAAAACTCTAACATCTCATTATCTAATAAATGAGCCGTCACTTCAAAATGAAAATTAATATTTTCAGGATTATTTTCCAATATAAAATTCATAATCTCCATAGCATATTCTTTATTTGTATTAAAAGTACGATCAACAAACTTTACCTGTTTAACCTTAGAATCTATAAGAAACTTCAAATCTCTCTTAACTCTATCAATGGAAAACATTCTTACTCCTTTAATTGTAGAAGATAAACAAAATTTACAATTAAAAGGACATCCTCTAGATGTTTCATAATAAATTATTTTGTTTTTAAAAGTATCCATATTTTCTTTAAAAGGAGATGGAATTTTATTTAAATCATGAATTAATTCTCTAGGTTTATTTATTATAATATCACTTTTATTTCTATAAGCTAATCCTAATACAGATTCATAGCCATTATCTTCCATAGTATTTATAATAAATTCTCTAAAACTTTCTTCTCCTTCTCCATAAATTATGAAATCAATATTTTTATTTTCATTCATTATATTTTTTATATCAAAAGATACTTCAGGTCCTCCCAATAAAATACTAAGTTCAGGCCTTACTAATTTTAGTCTATTACATATATCCTTTATCTCTTCTACATTCCATATATAAGTAGCGAAGGCTATTAAATCTATATCTTTTTTATATATTTCTGAAACAATAAAGTCAATTTGTTGATTAATTGTATATTCTTCAATATCAATACTTACATTTAAATCCTTAATATACTCCTTTAAATACCTTAAAGAAAGACAAGAATGTACAAATTTTGAGTTTAAAGTTGTAAATAAAATCTTCATCTTTAGTCACTTCCTATTAAATATCTTTTGTTCCAAACCATGCAATATCTCCATGTTTTTTAAATCCTATATACTCTGCTAATCTGACTGAAGGAGTATTTCCATGTACAATATGTACAAAAGGTGTATCACCATTATTAATTACTTTATTAATTAAATCTAAAGTAACCGATATAGCTAAACCTTTATTCCTATATTCCTTTCTGGTATACATTATGCCCATTGAACCATCTTCTCTTATAACCGCCCAAGAAAGAGGCTTTCCATTTTTATCAAAAATACAGGAAGTTTTCCTTTCCGCTATACAATTTTTAATATAATCTATAGAATTTTCACTTTTATAAGTATAAAACTCATTTACTATCTCAGCATCTTTCATTCTTAAATTCGATACTTTGTGATTAGGTTTCAATAATTCAAATTCATTTGAATCAATATAATACAAATGACATATTTCTTCCCAATCTATTTCCTTACTTTCTTTTATAAAATTATAATACTCTATTGGTACTCCAGCAAAATTCAATTTATTTCCCTTTAAATTATTAATTAATTTTTTAGCAATTTTATCTTCTGGTGAATATACTAAATACCAATTTCCTGATTTTAATAATACTCCATTAATATTATCAACATCATCAACAAATATATTATAGCCTTTTTCATATTTCATTCTACCTAAAATATTAGATGTGAAAATTTTATCTTCTTCCAATAGTCCTTTTATTTTATTTTTATCTTCAATTTTCTTCATGTTTATCCTCTTTATCCTCCTATAATTTTATTTTTTATATCCTAGTATATGATAGTATTCTATATCTTCAATGATATAATTAGCAAGGGAATAATTATATCTATCATATGTATGAGCCGAAATATAAATATTCTTTAAACTTCTAGGTTCCTTAATATCTACAATTACTAATGAATGTTCAAATATTGTATCTGTATCAAAATTTAATTGTATAATATCTCCTATTTCAATTTCATTTATATTACTTTTTTTTACAATAGGTCCAGTATCTTGATTATTTAATAAAAACTTTCTTAAATAATTAGCTGAGGTCCATGATGGAGCTCTATTATTAGTATCACTATAATACCATCCAGTCCATTTAGTATAATTCATTGGACATCCCCCTGCATGAATTACCTGTGAAATAAAATTAGTACAATCTCCTCCCAATTTATCAAAATTATAATATTTAGGATTTCTATCAAATGCCCACCTTTTAGCATATTCTACAACCTTTTGACGATTATATCTATATAATTGACTCAAAAGATCACCCCCTATTTTGATAATATTATCTACTGGGGTAATTAATACATATATTATACTTTTTTATTTTTCCAGCTTCCTTTTCTGAACCAAAATATAATTATTATAGCCTCTACAAGTATAGAAATACTAATTGCAAACCATACCCAATTAGCCCTCTTATCTAATATTTCTGCAAAAATATAAGCTATAGGTATTTTGAAACACCAATTAGATACTAACGATGCTACCATCGGAGGAAAAGTATCTCCAGAACCCATAAAGGCTCCTCCATATATAACTTGAAAAATAACAAAAAACATACCTGGATATACTATACGCAAATAATTAGATCCAATAGTTATTACATTTAAATCATCTATAAATAATTTCATCAAAACTTCGGAAAAAATCACACAAGGCACTAAAAATATTATTACATTTAACATGGCAATTTTTAAGCCATCTTTTATATAACTTTCTACTGTTTTAACATCTCCTTTCCCTAAATTTTGCCCTGTCAAAACTGAAATAGCTGTTGTAAGACCCATTAATATAATAAAAACTAAATCAATAATTCTACCCCCTATTGTAAATGCTGCTACAGAATTATTTCCAGTATAACTTGCTATTTTATACATTAATAATCCAGTAATAGGTCTAGAAATGGCTTGTATTGCTGAATAAAATCCAATTTTTATTATTTTAATCATTACCATGATTTCAATTTTAAAGCTTTGTATAATTCTCTTAAAGCTCTTATAATATATTTTTAAAAAAATTGCATATATCATAAATATACATGCAACTATATTAGATAATAATGTAGCTAATGCAGCTCCCTTATAACCTAATTCAGGTATTATTCCATATCCATATATTAATAATGGATCAAGCAATATATTAATAATGTTCATTGTAACGAATATTATCATAGGTGTTTTTGTATCTCCTATGGCCTGAATTATAGCTCTTCCTGTTAAATTAAAAAACATAAAAGGAATTCCTAATATAACAATTCCTAAATAATTTTTGGAGAAATCATGTACTATCCCTTTAGCTCCTATTATATTTAATAATGGATCCATAAAGATAAAAACTCCTAAAACAATTAAAAGCCCAACTATTATTGCTAATATTAAAGCTTGTTCTGTTATAGAAAAAACTTCGTCTTTCTTCTCTTCTCCTATTCTTCTAGATATTATTGCTATAGATCCAGTTGCAGTTAATTGAGAAAAAACTATAAAAACCCCAATAATAGATGTAGAAAAACCTACTCCAGATACTAATTCTACAATTTCTTTTGTATGTATATTAGATATAAAATATAAATCTACAATTTGTAATAATGTTTGTAACAATTGGCTAAACATAACTGGCCATGCTAAATCTAAAATAATAAATATATTTTGTTTTTTAAATCTATCTGTCATAATTACACCTCTTTTAGGTTAATGTATATTTATATTCTATATTTTTTTTAATAATCCTCTTAAATTTATAGGAATCTAATAGCCTTAATATATTTATTTAAATAATTATGATATAATTATTTAAATAAATATATTCTGGAGGTGTTTTATGGCTTATATGACTATTCGTCAAATTCGTCATCAAATGTGTCTTACTAAACTCAGAGACATGGGTTGCGAAGTTATTTCTATTCAAGGCGTAATGTTTTATGTAAAATATAAATTAGATGATTTTAAAATTTCTTATATGTATCATATTAATGAAGACAATACATATTATTTAGAAAGAATTAAACCATATGTGGTTTCAGCTGGCGACCTTAAAAGTGAAGAAGATGTAGTGAGTTTAATTAAAATTGATATTAATCAATTTCACAACGCAAAAAAAAGCAAAAACTTCCAATCATTTATAAAATTAGATACTGAATTATCAAAAACAGTAAAGACTTTTGAAGACCTATTTTTATATTACAATATATCAGAAAAAGATACTAAACTAATCAAAAAAGAAATAGAAAAAATTGAAAATCTAATAAAAGAAATTAAATCTAGAAGTCAAAGAGTTTTTTATGATAAAGATCCAGAAAATATATAAACATCATTATTCATTTTTTCAATAATTAAAAAGGATAATGTAGGTTTTTGTAGAAATATAAATAATGTAATAGATTATGGAAGGAGAGGGATCATGCAAGAATTTGATAAAATATCTATAGCTGAAATACCAAAAAAAGACATGTTACTCATCATTAGAGCCCTTGAGTATACAGGAAAAAAAAAGGAATTAGAAGAATATCTAATTTTAAAACGTAATATTATTAAAGATCTTAGTTATCTTGCCGATAGCTCTGAAGAAGAATTTATAAACTATTTAGAAAAATAATAATAACACCCTTCAAAGGGTGTTATTTCTTTTGAATTTATATAATCCTGATTTTGTAACTACTTCAATTACTATTGACTCATTATGATTATATCTCTTTACTATTTGACACCTATTCAAAAGAGGATGATTAATCTCTTTTCCAACATCATATTTAAATAGATCTGGAATACTATATATTTTTACTTTTAGATTTCTAGAATCTATTCTTCCCTTTCGTAACTTTATTAAATAATCCGAAATTTTTTCTATAAAATTTCTATCATTATATTTTTTTTCACTTATTTTCTTTAAATAAACACCTAACATAGCAGATACATATAAATCATCTACTTTTATTTTCTCTATTAATATATCTTCTTTATTTTTTATTATACAAAGTGACTTTTTCAATATATTAATATTTTTAGATTCTATTTCATTTAATATATTTATTAATTTAATCCTATTTCTTTCAAAATCCACTAAAAAGTTTCCGCTATATTCATCTAATGATTTTCTATAATGATCTCTATATTCTTCTAAAAATTTGGTTTGAGAAAAAGCTATTATCTCATTTTTTAATTTTGATAATATATCGTCATATAAAATTTGTTGATTTTTTATTAAATAGTCTAATAATTTTCCTAATAATATGCCATTTAATAATATATTTATATTTCCTGTAGAATATAATATGTTTTTTATTATTTCTTTCTTAGCTGTTTCATAGTCTTCATTAGCAATAACTATTGGTATTATTCTAGATGTAAAAGTTTTATCTTCATAACTCCAATAATCAACTCTATTCAATCTACTACCACTCTTTTTATTTTTATCAAAATAATAATTTAATAATTCTAATTCCTTTTTATATCTATCATAATTTATCTTAACTCCATTATTTTCTAATGAAGGAATAAGAGACTTAATTGTGCTAATCATTACTTGCACTTCACATGACCTAAATTTATTATCATTATCATTAATAGCATCAATAGCTGCAGTTGAAATTATTATTCTTTTTATCCTATTTTCTAACATACAATCCTCCTGCTCCACTCAGATATATAACAGTATAGCAAATATATTTAGATAATAAAAGAAAATACCCTTGGATATTGAACCGACCCCAAAAAGTTAGACCAAAAATCTAACTAATGGAGGTCGGTTTTGATTTGGCA
>NZ_WSFU01000023.1 GCF_016820635.1 Anaeromonas gelatinilytica
GCCCTTTTTTATTTCTGCTATGTTAATATATAGGTTTACATTCCATTATGGTTCTATTAAAAGGTAGTTCATTCTCTATTTCACCAAACTCATTTTCTCTGTTTACATTCCATTATGGTTCTATTAAAAGAAGAAGCTCATACTTAAAAAGACAATGTGTATTTGCGTTTACATTCCATTATGGTTCTATTAAAAGCTCCTTAGTTTGCTTTACAACTTGGTTTGTAAATAGTTTACATTCCATTATGGTTCTATTAAAAGGGAGGTAAAGCTTTTAAGTTTTCATCACCTGGAAACAAGTTTACATTCCATTATGGTTCTATTAAAAGTAATACATATAACAATACAAAAATGGAGGGGGTATTAGTTTACATTCCATTATGGTTCTATTAAAAGTTGATGAATTAACAGACACAACTGTTGCTGAAAATGTTTACATTCCATTATGGTTCTATTAAAAGCATGTAATTCAAAATGAAAAACTTGTGATTCAAAAAAGTTTACATTCCATTATGGTTCTATTAAAAGAGATTTTATACTTGATAGTGGCGTCACTGTATCATACGTTTACATTCCATTATGGTTCTATTAAAAGTGAGCTTTATAATAAATCAAGGGATTATTATTATAAGTTTACATTCCATTATGGTTCTATTAAAAGCTTAGCTTCCGTTTTTGCATTAACTATAAGTGCACCGTTTACATTCCATTATGGTTCTATTAAAAGGGAAACTGGACAGAGAACAGACCAACATACAATAATGTTTACATTCCATTATGGTTCTATTAAAAGCGATCTAAAAGAACTAGGATTCAATCTATCTATAGAGTTTACATTCCATTATGGTTCTATTAAAAGTGAGATATTCCCTCTATCCTCCTATAAATAAAAAATGTTTACATTCCATTATGGTTCTATTAAAAGTTATTTATATTCGACTTATCAAAAAAACTTTTAGAAGTTTACATTCCATTATGGTTCTATTAAAAGTCAGCAAGCCCACTTGCTTTTGCAGATACAAGCTTGTTTACATTCCATTATGGTTCTATTAAAAGGTGTTATAATTCCTTGTAAACGATAATCGCGAATAGTGTTTACATTCCATTATGGTTCTATTAAAAGAGAAACAGGGGAAATAGTAAATTTATATGAAGTTGAGTTTACATTCCATTATGGTTCTATTAAAAGTAGGTAAAACATATGAAAATTTAGCTACTTTAGAAGTGTTTACATTCCATTATGGTTCTATTAAAAGAGGTGGTTATTTGAATATACCAGACAAAGTAAAAATGTTTACATTCCATTATGGTTCTATTAAAAGCTCAAATAAAGAATGATAGAGTAGTAGTAGAATATAAGTTTACATTCCATTATGGTTCTATTAAAAGGCATCTATCTTATGTTTTTTTAGTATTTTATTATTCGTTTACATTCCATTATGGTTCTATTAAAAGTTAAAAGACTTTAAAGACAAGTCCAACACAATTATCTGTTTACATTCCATTATGGTTCTATTAAAAGTTGCTATATAAGAAACCCTGTTGTAATCCACATTGCCGTTTACATTCCATTATGGTTCTATTAAAAGTATACATTATCGCATCACTAAACATATAATCTTGTGCGTTTACATTCCATTATGGTTCTATTAAAAGTAAGTACCTAAAAGCTAATAATCTGTATATGGAATTGTTTACATTCCATTATGGTTCTATTAAAAGTGATAAATTCCATTGCTAAGGCTTTAAGAATTGAAAAGTTTACATTCCATTATGGTTCTATTAAAAGTTAGTGGAGGAAGGTTTGATTGAAGCCTTAAAAGCAGTTTACATTCCATTATGGTTCTATTAAAAGTCATTTTTCTTTTACACATACTGCAAGTTATTATTCGTTTACATTCCATTATGGTTCTATTAAAAGTTTGGAATTCTTATCGATTCCTCCTGCTACTCCTTCGTTTACATTCCATTATGGTTCTATTAAAAGTTCATATTAACACTCCTTTTTATTCTATTTCTTCTTTGTTTACATTCCATTATGGTTCTATTAAAAGTAGAATTAAATACCCTTTGAATCCTTATGATATATACGTTTACATTCCATTATGGTTCTATTAAAAGTTTCTAGTATTTCTTTTAATAAATTATTTTTATCTTTGTTTACATTCCATTATGGTTCTATTAAAAGCACTAGGATTAACAGATGAACAAATCGACAAGATAAGTTTACATTCCATTATGGTTCTATTAAAAGCTTGATTTTGAAGCTTCTCTTCATACTCATTCTTTGGTTTACATTCCATTATGGTTCTATTAAAAGGCGAAAATAATTTCTTTTCGCTCTTGTTTTCTTAGATGTTTACATTCCATTATGGTTCTATTAAAAGCAAAAGTTATCGGTTGAAGTACTTCTAGCTCAAATATGTTTACATTCCATTATGGTTCTATTAAAAGATGTGAGCATGTATTCGCTACATTATTAGATGATGTAAGTTTACATTCCATTATGGTTCTATTAAAAGTGCACAGTTCGAGAGAATTTGCTTAAATAAATATTTGTTTACATTCCATTATGGTTCTATTAAAAGTATATAGAATAGCAAGACGTGGCCAGTTTGGTGTTAAGTTTACATTCCATTATGGTTCTATTAAAAGTTATACAAAAGCAGAGGAAGCGGATAAGGTGATAAAAGTTTACATTCCATTATGGTTCTATTAAAAGGCGTTTCTATGTAATCATTGCAAATACTTGTTTCAATACAATATTTCTGTCTATTTGAAATTTGACTAGTTCCACGAGATTATTTTTATTGAATTATCCAGTATGTATTTAAGCAAAATATACTGAATAACATTAATTGTCAATGTCCAATGGTTTTTACGCTATTACACATCGACAGAGAGTAATTCAAAAAAAATTTGATGTTTTATCATCAACTACACCTAAATAATCTTTTTCTAACCATCTCTCATGTCTACTTTTAAAAACCAACAATGAATCTTTATCTTTTCTAATATAAGTATCTAGCTCACTTTTTAATTTCATATAATTTATCTCTGTTAGATTACCCTCAAATACAGATTTTTGTATATGTGTTAAATACTTCTTACATATTTTAAAGACATTTCTTGAAATTCTTGATCCATTCTCATCTGCTAGTATATCATACATTAAGATAATATACATAGTACATCACCACCATATCTTAAATCCAGAGTATTCTTTTTCTCCTATTATATCTTTTATTAGCTTATAGCATTCTAACCTAATAAGATACCTATATGATTACAACTCCCGTTTGCCTTAGAATATCATCGTCCTTCATTCTAACCTAATAAGATACCTATATGATACGTCTCTACCTAATTCTTTGTGTGTAATTGTATTTTCTAATCTTTTATCATATTCCATTAAGATTTTCTTCTTACCGGATTCCTTTAAATATAAAAAATTAGATTCTTTTTCAAATTCGTCTTTTGTGATTTGCTGTCTGTTTAACATAGAAAATATCATCCTATCTACAATCAGCGGCTTAAACACTTCTGATATATCTAAACATAGTGAAAATCTTTTAGTTCCTGGTTGGTGCAAAAAGCTGATTATCGGATTTAACTGCGTCTTATATATCTCACTTAATGTAGTGGTATAAATTAGACTATTAATAAAAGAAATTAAAGTATTAACCATATTGTCTGGAGGTCTTTTTACCCTCTTAGTAAAATGTATATCTTCTTTTACAATATGATTCCATGTGGAATAATATATCTTTCTAATATTTCCTTCTATTCCCATAATTTCATTGATTGATTCTCCATAATCTAATTTGTTTATTAATCTATTGATATTCTTCATAGATATTTCTAAATCAATTCCCCTACTATTATAATATCTTAGATTCCTATAAATATTATGTGATGCAGCTTTTAATATTTCTTTGGCTAACTTTAATCGTTTTTCGCTATCATCGTAAGCTCTTACTTGTTGTACTAACAAATATCCACTTATACTGGTTTCTCTTGGACAATAGCTTCCACTATAAAACCCATAGTAATTGAATATATGAAGTATAATGCCTTTCTGAGATATAAAATTTAACAATTTTGTATTTAAGCTCACTTCACCAAAAATGTAAATTTCATCTGCTACTTCTGCCTTTAAGTTCTTAATCTCTCCTTCTAAACTTGTCATTATAACATTGTTATCTTTTCTTCTTATATCTCCATCTCTCAAAATATAAAAAGTTTCACCCATATCGCAACCCCCTATATATAGCAAAGTTCGTAATATGCACATTTCTTACAGTACTTCTTATTTATTCTCCCAGGAGGTAGATCCATATTTATAATAGACCTAATTTCTTCTAGTAGTTCTATTAATTCCCTTTCTTCAAATTCATCTAAAAAAATTTCTTCTCTTTTTCTCAATAAAGGGTAATCCAATATACCTTTTTCTATCTCTACTCCATTATTTCTTAATACCCAAATATAATATTTTAATTGCCATTTACTTGCTTCATCCAATTTCCTGGATTTTTTTATTTCATGTATTATTTTCCAGTCTTTGAGAAAATCTATATTAATCATTTCATCTATTAATATAGATTTTTTCTCTCTTTTATAGGAGGTTTCATCTACAAATTTCCCGATTTCCACTAACTCACTATTATGTTCCATATTGACATCGTTTGTAAAATACCAGAGTTTCCTTTTACATACTGCATAATAATAGACCATCACTCCCGTTATTTTTTTCATAATATCACCTTTAATTAAAACATTCTATCTTCAGCATTTGTGGATTTTGACTCATTACGTTCTTCCTTCGATTTATACCTTATTCCAACTTCCTCTTTATATTCGCATTCAAAGATCTCTATAAATTCATATTTGTTGATATTTATACGTTTCAAAAGATTTTTATCAGCTTTATATAAAGGTATATTTAAGGTGAAGTTATCTAAATAAATTCTTGCCTCTAGCTTTTCTTCTTTTAGTTCTTTCCTTTCTTTTTTAGTCATGTCCTTATCATATCCCTGACTTAAAATCTCTATATATCCTTCTATAACTTCCTTATTTTTTTCATATATAGGCTCAGGTATTACCGTTTTAGATTCTATATTTCTAAATATTTTCTTTATTTCAGATGCTGATTTTTCATAAGATTCTATAAGCTTAACAAATTCTATAGCATTCATTATTTTTTCATAGTACTCTGTTCCTTTTAACTTCTCAATAGTATAAATACTATCTATCAACATGATTTTTTCATCTTCTGTGATATCACCATCAATACTTTTTAAAGCATTTTTAGAAAGATTAAATATATGTTCATCTATAAAGTTACCAACTCCATTGCATTTATAGTCCCCTCCGTCAAATACATAGCAATTATAACCTTCTTTGTCCCAATCTCTACTTCTATAACATCTTCCTAGTCTTTGAAATAATCCATTTAAATCTGAAAGTTCTGTAACAAGAATATCGAAATCAATGTCTAAGGAAGCTTCTACCACTTGAGTTGTAATCCATATCCCTTCATATTCTTTATTATCTTTGTTCCCAAAGTCTAGTATTTTCTCTTCTTTGATTTTCCTATCAGATTTTATAAATCCACTATGAAATAGACGTATATTTTCTAAGAGGCTCTCATCTGCGGATAGTTCATCATATATTCTTTGTGCTTCCTTGACAGTATTACATATAACTAGTATCTTATTATTCTTATAGACTTCTTTAACGAATTCAGAATTCAATTTTTCATGTTTTACCTTTATACTGTGTCTTATTCTCTTATTGGTAAAAGGTTCAGGTTTTAGAAATTCAACCCCTTCTTTTCTTAGTAAATCTACAAATATCTGAGGTAAAGTTGCTGTTAATACGGCAAACTTCCCACCTATTTTATCTATATAGGATAGTCCAACAACTAAATATGCTAATAGATCGGGAGCATACATCTGTACCTCATCTATCACAATTTTAGAATATGCTAAGGTTGCAAGCTTGGGTTCAAACCCTCTATATCTATATACAAAGTCAAATATTTGATCCATTGTACATACAGTCAAAGGTAAGGAAAGTTGTTTTGTCTTATTATAATATTCATCAAAGTCTATTTCTTCTTTTCTACTTAAATATTCTTTCTTAATATCCGAATGTAGAAGCCCAACCTTATTCTGATAATCGTCAATCACTATTTTTTCTGTTATTCTCTTATACATGGCATTTATAGCGGTTTTAAGTGGAAGTGTGAAAAAACCTTTATTATTTCCTATCCACAAAAGTCCAGCTTCTGTCTTTCCCATTCCAGTTTGTGCTACTACAATAATATTATTATTTCTATTCTTCACCATATACTTCTGAAGACTATTCCAATCAGCATCTGGATTATCTACTCTGAAACCTTCAAGAAGATTCTGATTCAAACTTTTTAGCATGAAGTCGTTTTTCTTCTCTACATCAATTCCTCCACTAGCTGCATAATCTAATCGATTCAGCAAACCTTTTATCATAATATAATTAAAAAACAAATTATTTATCCCGTAATCTCCTAAATCATCCTCATAAGTTCGATCCATAGAAAAATATTTTTTACTTAATTTTTTCACTAATATATTATCTAACCTCTCATAATTAAAATTATTAGCCTCTTCTCTCAATAACTCTATTTCTCTATTTAATGTTTCTTGATCAAACTTAAAATCTCTTTCATGATGATATGCTATTGCTTGTGCAAGTAACTTTATTCTTTCTTTTGTATAACCTTGTTTTTTTAAATCTTTAGCATTGATAAATGATAAGCTCAATATTCCATGTGGAATTTCATCTGTATGTTTCTTAATTCGTTCTATTTTATCTTGAAATTTTCTATTCATCTTACCTAAATCGTGATACAAACATGAGAGATACAACATATCCCAATCTACATCTAGATCAGGATATGTTTTTTTTAACAAATCATAATTATCTATTAATTTTTCAGTATGATCTATAATTGTCTCTCTTGGATTAGATTTAGCCAAATAATTATTCAACCTTATCACTCCTGTTCTAAGCTTTAAATATGATATTATTATCCATATCTTTTAATATGCTTTCTTCTTCCACTGCAGTAATTTTTGAGCTATATAATACGTCAATGTTATTCCAAGCTCTAAATATTTTAGGGGATTTAGCTGAACCATAATTTACAAGTTCATAATCTTTCGTAATCCTATATCTTGTTCCAGGACTACTTATTCCATCAACCCCTCCAATCACAATAGACTCTTCCACCATATCTAATGGAATATAAGCTGTAAACCTTTCATCTAGCTCGATATCCTTCTGTAGCTCTTTCTCTAAAATATCAACTACTTTTACTTCTTCAATTGTAACTAAATCTTCTCTCCTACCTAAAGATGGATATTCTCTAGGATAAATAAATGCATTTTCTATCTCTTCTATTAAACTTTGATCTTCTGGAATAATATGAATCAATAGCTCTACATCAGTCAACAATTCCACTGTAGAGATTCCCCTACTTACTCCATAGTCACCTACTTTTAATTGATGTCTTTTCTCATCATATCTCATGCCATTTTTAAACTCATATCTAGTATATAAATCATTTACCTTAGAATGATATTTTCCTTGAATGCTTATATCCATTTCTTTATATTCTTTATAGTCACAAAGAGAATGTACCATCCCTATTACTGTTGAATAGGGAGGTAATGGATAAGACTCTTTGAGTTGAAAACTCGTAGATTTCTTATAATTAACCATATTTTGATATAATTTTAATCTAACAGCTCTTTTATTATCCTTCATAGTAATCCTTCACCTTAACTTTTAAATCTTCAAAAAATTCTGGCATAGTTAACGTATTTAATCTATCTTTTATTTCATTGTCATTATTAAATTTACCTTCGATTAATCCACAATTTGTATCTTCTTTTATAGAATCAAACATGACTCCTTCTATTTGTTCAACTACCAATCTATTATCTCTAACATCTAATACATTTTCAAATATAGGATTCTTTATATCATAAACTCCACCTATTGCAAATAGAGGCTTTAAGTCTTCTCTTCTACCCCTAATATCTCTATATAGGAATGCAATTGTATCTAGTAACCTATTAACCCTTCTTACTTTTTCATTACTATCAAGTTCGACAGAATAAACTTTATCTATTCCTATTTGATCTAAATCCATAACAATCGTATATCTATAATAAGACCTATGGATTTCAGACTGAGCTATATTCATATTTTCATTAATTCTATCAGCCAATCCTTTATTTGTTAGGAAATCTAAGTCACCTTTGAAGGTCTCCAAGGATACAGCATTAGACAGCCTAACTTTTGCTGACCTTTTTTTACCGCCTGTTCCTTTTACTGTCTTAAGATATCCGAAAAAATCTATTTCTGGATAATCACTTATAGTCGCTTCATCCAAGAATTGAACGACCTTCTTCTCTCCACTTCCCTCTGCCTTTACAGGTGCATTCTCTTCATCTAGTTGATCAGCAATATTATATCTAATGGCTTGTCTTGAAATATAAGTATATTGCTCCCCTTTATCCCTAGTTAATTTCTTTAAAGATGCTACATTCCCTACTCCCTCACCATAATTTGCACTTTCTGCTTCAAATATCATTGATATTGCCAATCCTTTTGGTTTTAATTTACTCATCATTATTACCCCCGTTCTTATCTTTTTTTTCATCAATTAGTCCAGATACAAACGCATATCCAATAGTTTTAAACTTCTCCTCACTTCTTAATGTGTCTAAGAACACCTTAGGTACAGGCTTCTTAACATATAAATAACAGTTTAATAAAGTATCCATGAAGCTATCTGCATTATTAGTTTTCAATGAGTTTAATAGTCTATAAGATATGCCACTTAACTTATCTACTGAATCTCCATAATCTCTTCTTAAATAATATCCTGCATTATTTCCTAATTCAACTATATCTTTATCCTTATCCAAATCTTTCATGTAACCTACCCTCCTTAAAAAACTTGTATTAATATTTAACAGTCTTATTATATGATATGAATTATAATAACAATCTTTTGGTTGAGATAATTTGTAATGAAGTAACTTTTGAATCAATGTAAACATATTTTGACTGTTTAATAGTCGGTCTATAACTAATTCATACACATTAAAATAAGTATTGATTTCTCTAAATCCACAGTTAACAAGTTTATTCAAATCATTTTTTGAGTCTTTTATTATTTCCAAGGACTTTCTAGACAATATATTAAATCTATACTTTTCATCCTCATATCTAACCAGCTGTATATCTGCTAATTCATACTTTATTTTATCATTATATTCCTCATTTATTGATTCAACTAATGCTTTATAAGTTAATCTTTTTCCCTCGTTATTTTGTTTGAAAATTCCCATATATATTTTAGTGTTTATATTGATAGCATTCTTCATACTTGAATTATCATTTACATATATTCCTTTATTATAGAAATATGTAATTCCTGCTGGTACACATGAGTATATTAACTTACAAATAGGACAAACCGCTACATCATTTTGAAAATCCCATACGTGGGATGATTTTCTACTTACATCAAATCCTGTGGAGTTTAAAAAACTAAGATCATTTGAAAAGTTATTCATTTTTCTACCACATGAAAAACAACTAAATTTATATTTAGATTCGTCTTCTTGTAAATAGTCAATCACAGGTTGAACAAAATAATTATTATAGTCTATATACATATCCTTTTCTTTAGTTTGTGGATTTAGGAAACAAACTCCATTCCAACCATTATTAATTACAGTATACATAACATTTTTTGCGCCTATATATTTCTTAGATTCTTCTAATTTCATATACTCAATTATCTGCTTCAATAAATTAAACTTTTCCTCTATTTCAGGTAGTATATCTTTTATCTCTTGTTTCTTATTCAATTTAATCTTTTTTAATTTTTTTTCTAATCCTAAGATATCAACAGAAGAACCTATCAAATTATAAGCTGATTTATAGCTATTACTTTTTACTTGTTTCTTTACCACCTTAGATATATATTCATTCGTATACTCTAGACTTTTTTTATCGAATTCTTCAAATCCCTTTTCCTCATGATATGATATGGAATCTTCAAAAGAAATTATTTTATTCAATGATAATATATCTTTATATTTCTTAATAAAATAGTCAAAATACTTTTTTTCAATTTCAATCAAGCAATCAGAATCAAACTCCAAATAATTCTGATTTATCACGACATCATCTTCTGAATTCTTTAAGATATTATAGAATCCCACTAAGCCACTGTTATAAAGCCAATCTTCCATATATAGCTGTATTTTGTCACCCAATTTATCACCCCCTATACAAGATCTAGCATTCCGAATCCTGCATTTTTTCTAGAACCCGCTCCTGATTTATAAAGATAGTCTAAAATATACGGCTTAGCTTGTACCTTTATTCTGCATATATTTGATAGTACTTCTATCCCATAGTGCTTTACTTTAACTTCTTTATTATTTAATACTTTGAAATCTACTTCCTCAATATCTAACATTCTTTTTTCACCAAAATTATCTAATAGCTGATATTTAAGATTTTCTTTAAATATTTCTTTTCCTCTTTCTTCATTTAAGGAATAATACCAAGTCTTTTTATTATCCCCCCTATGTTCTCTAACAACTATTGGGGACATGGTAGAATAAATAGCATAATCAGTAGTTATTAATTCTTCTTTATTCATATTTACCCTATTAATAGTTATAGAATTATTTTTAATTTTATAGGCTTTCCCCCTATTAGCTAGTACTGCATTATAAAAGAAAATTCCATCATTCATATCATCAGTTGAGAAGTTCCAAACTATCTTTTTATCTGGAATTATAATCTCTTCTCTAGTGAATTTACAATTTGGCATATATAGAGAGAATGTATAGCTCTTTTTTTTGTTTTCTTCATCTTCGTATAAAGACTTATAATAATCTTCATCGTAAGATTCATATACATGCTTTAGTAAAGAGAGTATCATCCTATTTTTGTCCTTCGGTATGTTTTCATTTGATAAAATTAATTCGACATTAAACCTCATTTTTTCACCTCCTATTATTTTAAATCTGCTATTATAAATTATATTATACAACTTATGCTGTCCTATTGTCAGTACAGCTAATTATTATTTTTATATAATAAGTTGTACTTATTTTTCTTTAATTTATAAGTTCTATAACTTAATATTAACTTCTTTATTTTTACTAATTATTATTTAAAATATCTTAAATTTTGTTTTATATAAATAAACTAATATCTAATGCAAGAAAGACCACTTTAATAAAAGTGATCTCGATCTAACCTCCACATATTTTCTATAGTTTTCCAATAATATTCTTCAACCTCTCTAATCCATCAATCATTACCTTAGTTGGACAAGCAATATTCCATCTTTCAAATCCACTACCTTCTTCTCCAAATATATATCCCTCGTCAAAAAATAATTCTGCTTCTTTATGCATTAATTCTTTCAATTCATAATTACTTAATCCAAGATCTTTAAAGTCCAACCATTGTAAATAAGTCCCTTCAAGATCATATACTTTAATTTGTGGAATGTTTTCTTCAATATACTTTTTCAACTCTAAATGATTATGATGTATTAATTCTAATAATTCTTCAAGCCAATCTTCACATTCTGTATAGGCTATCTCACAGGCTTTTAACCCCATCATATTTACAAGTCCAATTGCACTTGATTGAAGTACTTTTTCATATCTTTCTCTAATTTCTTCATTAGGTATAATAATATTTGAATTTTGTACACCTGCTAAATTAAATGTTTTACTTGGTGCTGTACAAACTATCACATTATTCTTCACTTCCTCTGAAATAGTAGCAAATACAGTATGTTCATTTCCAGGCATGATAAGATCATTGTGGATTTCATCTGATATAATAAATACATCATTTCTAAGACATATATCTGCTACCCTTTCTAATTCTTCTTTTCTCCAAACTCTTCCAGCTGGATTATGAGGACTACAGAATAATAATACTTTGTTTTTAGGATCTTTAGCCTTATTTTCTAAGTCTTCATAATCTATTTCATAAGTTTTTCCAGTATCTATTAAGGAATTTTTCACTACTTTTCTATCATTCAAATTTATTCCATTATAAAAAGGATAATATACTGGAGGCATTATAATGACTCCATCTCCCGGTTCGGTAAAAGTTTTTATTCCAACAAAAAATGCTGTGACAACTCCAGGAGTGTTAATGATCCATTCTGGTTGTATGTCCCAATTATGTATGCTTTTCATCCATCCACATACTGCATCATAATACTTTTGTGTAGGTTTAGTATAGCCTAGAATATTAGATTCAATATATTCTTGAAGTCCTTTTATTATTTCAGGTGGATTTTTTAACTCCATATCAGCAACAGAAAATGGGATAATCCCATCTGATACATTTGGATTCCACTCTTTCATTTGCTCCCATCTTGCAGAACCAGAATTTTTTCTATCAATAATTGTTTCAAAATCATATTTTGTAGAAATTTTATCTTTCATTATTAATCCACTCCCCATATTGTGTTTTAAAACTTCTTTTACTTATTCTATTATTACTATTTCTATAGAAAATATATTTTTCCTTCATTATACTAATAATATCTATTCTAATTCTCTATCTGATTTAGATGAACTTCTAGTCCAAATATATATACTAACAATACTAGCTATACTTAAAAGCATTATTTGAAGAATAATTTTATCTATTACGAACAATACAGAAAATCCTATTGTAAGCCAAATCAAAAATATTGCTCTTTTAGGTATACCGTTACCGTTTATATAATCAACTACATATGGTGAAAGATATTTATTTGTTAATATAGATCTATATAATTTATCACTACTCTTAATAAAACAAGTTAAAGATAAAACTGACTGCTCCCACACCTGAAGGAATGGGGTTCTAAACTACTAAAGGCTTCTCTATCAAAA